>DATAFN010000001.1:0-10157 GCA_036257435.1 Actinomycetes bacterium | reverse complement strand
GCGCCGATGCCGCCGATCTGCGCCGTCTCGGTCGCGCGTTGCGGGCCGAGGAGCGGCTGGCCGCGGCGGCCGGCGGCGGCACGCTGACCGAGGTAGCCGGCTCGACCGCGTTGATAAGGGAGGCGGTCGCCAAGCCGGAGGTCCTGACCAGCTACGACGACCGGGTAGCCGCGCCCGCCGTCCAGCTCGGGCGGCTGCTGGCCGAAGCGCGGCGGTTGCTGACCGAGGGTGGCGCGCCCGGACTCGCGCTCTGGCAGTTGTGGTCGGGCACCCGGTGGCCGCAGCGGTTGCGCCGGGCCGCCGAACTCGGCGGTCCGGCGGGAGCGCGTGCCGATCGGGATCTCGATGCCGTGTGCGCGCTGTTCCATGCGGCCGAGCGAGCCGAAGAGCGTGCCGGTTACCGCGGCGCGCTCAACTTCATCGCCGAGGTCCAGGCGCAGCAGATCCCGGGCGACACGCTGGCCGAGCGCGCCGTTCGCGGCCAGCGCGTGCGGCTGCTGACCGCGCACCGGGCCAAGGGGTTGGAGTGGCGGCTGGTCGTGGTCACCGGGGTGCAGGAGGGCGGCTGGCCGGATCTGCGGCAGCGCGGCTCGCTGCTGTCCGCCGACCGGATCGGCGCCACCGGGCTGGCCGAGCCGCCGACCCTCGCGGAGATGCTCGGCGAGGAACGCCGGCTGTTCTACGTCGCGGTGACCAGGGCCAAGGAACGGTTGCTGGTCACCGCGGTGCGGTCCCCCGACGACGACGGCGACCAACCGTCCCGGTTCCTCGACGAGCTGGGTGTCGGGCCGGAGCACGTGTTGTCCAGGCCGCCCCGGCCGATGACCATCTCCGGGCTGGTCGCGGAGCTTCGCGCGGTCGCGGTCGATCCGGAGGTGGCGCCCGAGTTGCGGCGGGCCGCCGCCGACCGGCTCGGCCTGCTCGCCGGGCAGGCCGGCGACGACGGGCACCCGCTGATTCCGGCCGCGCATCCGGACCGCTGGTGGGGGATGGCCGAACTCACCGATCCCGGGCTCCCGGTGCGCGATCCGCAGCTGCCGTTGCGGCTGTCCGGAAGCGCGGTGGCCGCGCTACGGCAGTGCCCGTTGCGCTGGTTCCTCAGCCGGGAGGCGCACGGCGAGTCGGCCCGCACAACCGCGCTCGGGTTCGGTTCGCTGGTGCACGCGCTGGCCGCCGAGGTGGGTTCCGGCGCGTCGGAGCCTGAGCTCGACGGGTTGGTCGCCCGGCTCGACCGGGTCTGGGGGCAGCTCGCGTTCGAGGCACCGTGGCAGTCCGATCAGCAACGCGACCAGGCGCGGCTGGCACTCGAGCGGTTCCTACGCTGGCATCTTCGCGGCCGCGGCCGGACCACGATCGCGGTGGAGCACGCGTTCGATGTGCAGGTCAAGGCCGGTGAGACCACGGTCGCGCTGAACGGCCGGATCGACCGGGTGGAGCTCGACGACACCGGCCGGGTCCATGTGGTCGATTTCAAGACCGGCAAGTCCAAGGCATCCGAGTCCGAGATCGCCGAGCATCCACAACTCGGGGTCTACCAGCTCGCAGTGGCCGCCGGTGCGCTGGCCGGGATCACCGCTGGCCCGGATGGCGATGTCGCCGACCTGCCTGGCGGCGCCGAGTTGGTGCACCTCCGGCTGGATCGGCAAGGCGATCCGGACATCCAGGCCCAGCCCGCGCTCGCGCCGATCGCCGATGGCGGTGACCAGACCTGGGTCGACCAGTTGCTGGCCACCGTGGCCGAGCGCGTGCTTGCCGAGGAGTTCGGCCCGCGCCCGGGCGATCACTGCGGGCCGTGCGAGTTCCGCCGTGCCTGCCCGGCCCAGCCGGAGGGTAGGCAGGTGGTCGAGTGAACCGGCGGCTTGACTCACCGGCGCAGCTGCGCGACCTGCTCGGCGTGCCGCTGACCGACGAACAGCTCAGTGCGATCGCGGCCCCGCTGACGCCGGGCGTGATCGTGGCCGGCGCCGGATCCGGCAAGACGACCGTGATGGCCGCCAGGGTGGTCTGGCTGGTCGGCACCGGCCAGGTCCAGCCGGATCAGGTGCTCGGCCTTACGTTCACCAACAAGGCGGCCGGCGAGCTCGCGCTACGGGTCAGGCACGCGCTGACCAGCTACGGGGTGTACCCGGCCGGTCGCCGCGGCGCCGCGAACACCGATGGCGCGGGCGGCGGCGGCCCGGACGGCTGGGACGGCTCGGACGGCGACGACGACGAGCGCGGCGAGCCGACCGTGCTCACCTACCACGCGTACGCGGCCCGGCTGCTGCGCGAGCACGGTCTGCGCATCGGAGTCGAGCCCGATGCCTGGCTGCTCGCGGACGCGACCCGCTACCAGCTCGCGGCCCGGGTCATCCGCCGCGCTCGCGGGCCGTTTCGCGAGCTCACCAGCCCGATTTCGTACCTGGTCGGTGACCTGCTCGCACTCGATGCGGAGCTGGCCGAGCATCTGGTGGAGCCGGAGCGGTTGCGCGAGTTCGACGAGGCGCTGCTGGCCGAGCTCGCCGGCCTGCCGGCGAACGGCAAGGCCGTCGCCGAGGCGGCCGCCGCGGCTCGCAAGCGGCTGGAGTTCACCCGGCTGGTTGGCGCCTACCGCGATGAGAAGCGGGCCCGCGCGGTCACCGACTTCGGCGAGCAGATGCACGACGCCGCTCGGCTGGCCGAGGCCAGGCCGGAGGTCGGCCAGGGGGAGCGGGACCGGTTCCGGGTGGTCCTGCTGGACGAGTACCAGGACACCTCGGTGGCGCAGCGCCGGATGCTGGTCGGCCTGTTCGGCGGCGGTCATCCGGTGACCGCCGTCGGCGACCCTTGCCAGGCGATCTACGGCTGGCGCGGTGCGTCGGTGGCGAACCTGGACGAGTTCGGCACGCACTTTCCCGGCGCCGGCGGCGAGCCGGTGCGCGGCTACCCGCTGGCCGAGAACCGGCGCAGCGGGGGCCGGATCCTCGCCGCGGCCAACGACCTGGCCGCGAGCCTGCGCGCGGTCCATTCCGGGGTTACCGCACTGCGACCCGCGGCCGGCGCCGAGCAGGCGGGCACGATTCGGGTGGCGCTACACGAGACGTACGCCGACGAGATCGACTGGCTCGCCGACCAGGTGGCCGCGATCCTGACGGACGGCACCGCACCCGGCCAGGTCGCGATCCTGGCCCGGGTCAGCTCGGACTTCGCGCCGATCCACGCCGCCCTGACCGCGCGCGGGATCCCGGTCGAGGTGGTCGGGCTCGGTGGCCTGCTCCGGCTGCCGGAGATCAGCGATGTGCTCGCAGTGCTGGAGGTGCTCGACGATCCCACCAGCAACTCCGCGCTGCTGCGGCTGTTGTCCGGTCCGCGCTGGCGGATCGGGCCGCGGGATCTCGCGCTGCTCGGCCGGCGGGCCACGCAGCTGGTACGGATCCCCGGCATCGAGCGCGACGCCGAAGACCCGGACGCGGTGCTGGACGAGGCGGTGGGCGGCATCGACCCGAGCGAGATCGTCGCGCTCTGCGATGCGCTGGAATCGCCCGGCGACGGACCCTACTCGGCAGCGGCCCGCGCCCGGTTCGCGCTGCTCGCGGCAGAGATCAGGCAGCTGCGGCGGCATCTGGGTGAGCCGCTGCTGGATCTCGTGCACCGAGTGGTCGGGACCACCGGGCTGGATGTCGAGCTCGCCGCCAGCCCGCACGCTGTCGCGACCCGCCGGCGGGACTCGCTGTCCGCGTTCCTCGATGTCGCGGCCCAGTTCCGCGATCTCGAAGACGACCCGTCGGTGGCGGCGTTCCTCGCCTACCTGCGCGCGGCGGCCGAGCACGAGCGCGGCCTGGACCAGGCCACTCCCGGCGGCAGTGAGTCCGTGAAGCTGCTGACCGTGCATGCGGCGAAGGGTCTGGAGTGGGACGTCGTGGTACTTCCGAACGTGTCCGCCGGGGTCTTCCCGAGCCGGCGCGGCCGGTCGAAGTGGACCAGCAGCGGGAAGGTCCTGCCCAGCCCGCTGCGCGGCGACCGCGCCTGGATGCCGGTACTGGCGAACTGGTCCCCGGCCGCGGTTCGGGAGTTCGCCGCGGCCTGCAAGCAGCACGAAGCGCTGGAGGAACGGCGACTCGGCTACGTGGCGGTCACCAGGCCGCGGCGGTTGCTGGTCGCCAGCGGCCACTGGTGGGGACCGAGCCAGCGCAAGCCGCGCGGGCCGTCGGACTTCCTCAGCGAGCTGGCGGCCGGATGCGAGACGGGGCTCGGTGAGGTCGTGCGCTGGTGCGAGGCGCCGGCCGACGGAGCGACGAACCCGCAGTTGGAGACTCGTGCCGAGCTCGCCTGGCCGGTGCCGCTGGATCCGGTCGGCTACGCCCACCGGCAGGAGGCGGCCGGCTGGGTCCGCGACGCCATCGACGCCACGGCCGAACGGCTCGGCCAGACCGCAGGCGGTTCGGGCCTCGACGTACCGGCAGTTCCGGCGGTCGCCGGCTCCGCGGCCCGCGACACCGCAGCCCTCGGCCCAGCTGATCGAGAACGGGTCGCCGGCTGGGATCGCGATCTCGAGTTGCTGCTCGCCGAGCTCAAGGAGTCTCGCGCCGCGGAGCGAACCGTCGTGCTACCGCTGTCACTGTCGGCGACTCAGCTGATGTGGCTGGCCGCGGACGAGGACGGCTTCGCTCGCGAGCTGGCCCGCCCGCTGCCCCGGCCGCCGGCGATCGCCGCCCGGCGCGGAGTGCGCTTCCACGCTTGGGTGGAGAGCCGATTCGGCCAGCAACCGCTGATCGTCGACGACGAGTTGCCGGGTGCCGCAGATGCCGACATCGAGGATGACGCGGATCTCGAGGGACTGCGGGCCGCATTCGAGCGCGGCGAGTGGGCACGGCGGATCCCGCACGCGATCGAGGTGCCGTTCCACCTAGTCCTCGGGGGACGCAGCGTGCGCGGGCGGATCGACGCGGTCTATGCCGATCCGGATGGCGGGTTCACCGTCATCGACTGGAAGACCAACCGGACCCAGTCGGCCGACCCGCTCCAGCTGGCCGTTTACCGGCTGGCCTGGGCCGAGTTGCACGCGCTTCCGCTGTCCGCGGTGCGGGCCGCGTTCGTCTACATCCGCACTGGTCAGACCGTAGTACCGGAGCCGCTGGCCGATCGCGAACAGCTCGAGGCCCTGCTCGCGCCGTAACCGTTTGAACCATTCGCTCGTAAGCTTCGTGTCCCCATCCGAAGGGCGTTCGTGCGTCTGCGGTTCCCGCGCGGAGCGGGGCCGATGCGGCAATGGACGGGGCGGAGCCCATGCCGCAACCGCGGAGGGATGGTGACCTCGGGTGACAATGCCGGGAGAGGGCCTGCCGTACCGGCGGGCTTTGCACGGGCCCGGGCTCTCGCCGCTTGCCGAGTTGCGCTCCGGACCCGGTGTTCCGGCGTGGCCGTCGTCACCGATCGAGGTGATCGAGGGCGTACGCGCCGCGAGCAGGGCCGCGATGGCCGTGCTCGGGCGAGCCAGGGACGACATTCTGTTCGTCGACGGCGGCACGCATCTGGGTCGGCTGCCGTCTCCGGTGGTGCGGGACGCACGCACCCGCGGGGTGCGCGTTCGCCGAATCTGCGCCCGCGCGGAGCTGACCGCGGGAGCTAGAGACCCTGCCACCGCCGGTGAGATCAGGGTGCTCGATGTCGTGCCGACGACGTTTGTGGTCGTCGATGCCGAGCTGGCGATAAGCCCGCTCACTGTGTCCGAGGACGGTCAGGTCACCAGTGTGCTGGTGGTCGGCAAGTCCGCCTTGTTCGACAGCGCGATCGCACTGGCCGACCTGCTTTGGGAGCGCGCGCAGCCGTACGCGACCTGGCGCGCCCGCGCGCTGCAACAGGCCGGGCCGCCGGCGCAGCGGATCGCCAGATCCACACTCGACGCCGATGCGAGAGCCGAGTCCGACGACCCACCCGGGCTGGCCGAGGCCGAGCCGGGCGGCCATGGACAACCGACGCCCAGCGACCGGCAGCTGCTCACACTGCTGACCCAGGGTATGAAGGACCGGGCGATTGCCCGGTACCTGGGCATCGGCGAGCGCACCGTCCAGCGCCGGCTCAACCGGCTGATGACCGAGCTCGGCGCGCAGACGCGATTCCAGGCGGCGCTCAACGCGGTCCGGCGCGGCTGGCTGTAGCGCTCAGCCGATCAAGATCGGCGCGGTGAAGTAACCTCGGCCACATGACGAACGCGGTCGAGCTGCCGCTGGCCAGGGGCACCGTGGACAGGGCGAGCGCGGTTCGCACCGATCCCGTTCAGCTCGACCGGCTCTGGCGCGATCCGGCGACCCGGGTGCTGCGGGTATACGAGGGCGAGTCGCTGGTCAGCGGCGATCCACCGGCGCTGGTACTGACCGGCCCGGAGCTCATCGACGGCGACGAGCGGTATTTCCTCGGCCTGGACGAGGACGGCACCGCCTACTTCGCGTCGTGTGCGCCGATCTCACCGGGCGCGAGCGAGCAGCTGGCCGGGATCCGGGCTGTGGGCGGACTGCTCGACGACCGCGACATCGGCCTGCTCGTCCATGCGATCGCGCTGGCCAACTGGCACGCCACCCACCGCCACTGCGCCCGCTGCGGTGCGCCGACCGAGCCGGAGGCCGGTGGACACGTGCGCCGCTGCCCGGTTGACGGGAGCGAACACTTCCCGCGTACCGACCCAGCGGTGATCATGCTGGTGTCCGATTCGGGTGACCGAGCCCTGCTCGGCCGGCAACCGAGCTGGCCGCAGCGGAGGTTCTCGACGCTCGCCGGATTCGTCGAACCGGGAGAGTCGGCCGAGCACGCGGTTGTCCGGGAGGTCCAGGAGGAGGCCGGCGTACACGTCGGCGAGGTGCGCTACTTCGGCAGCCAGCCCTGGCCGTTCCCGTCCAGCCTGATGCTCGGCTTCCTGGCCCGGGCCACAACGACCGAGATTCGGCTCGAGGATGAGCTGGTCGAGGCGCGCTGGTTCGGCAGAGACGAGCTCCACCGGGCAGTTCGAGATCGCGCGGTGCTACTGCCACCGCCGGTGTCGATCGCCCGGCGGTTGATCGAGAGCTGGTTCGGCGGCGAGCTGCCCAACCCGGCAGGCTGATGGTCTGTCGTCCGGCCGCCCGATCGGAGTATGACCGGCGGCCCGGTTCGTGGTTCAGCCGCGGCCGAGTCGCTGCTTGACCTCGGCGAGGGACGGGTTGGTCAGTGCGCTGCCGTCGGCGAATCGCAGCGTCGGCACCGTCCGGTCGCCACGGTTGACGCCCATGACAAAACGCGCCGCGGCCGGGTCCTGCTCGATGTCGATCTCGTGGTAGGCGATGCCCTCGCGATCCATCGCCGACTTCAGTGTGCGGCAGTAGCCGCACCACGTCGTGCTGTACATCGTTACCGACACCGGGCTCAACCGATCCTTTCTACGTGATCCCTTCCCACTCCATAACCGGACGTATCCACGCCAAGCTTCCGAGTAATCGTGTGGCGTTGCTCACGTCGGTTGTCGCTGTGGATATCGGCATGGTTCGAGGCCGCTGTCGGTCCCGGCCGCTAGGTTGGCCGAGTGACACCAGACGAGGTGATCGCCGCCCTCGACCCGGAGCAACGGGTTGTTGCGACCGCGACTGCCGGCCCCGTCTGCGTGCTGGCCGGCGCCGGCACCGGCAAGACGAGGGCGATCACGCACCGGATCGCCTACGCCGCACTCGCCGGGATCCAGGACCCGCGGCACATCCTCGCAGTCACGTTTACCACCCGGGCGGCCGGCGAGCTGCGCGGCCGGCTGCGGCAGCTCGGTGTGAGCACTGTGGCTGCTCGCACGTTCCACTCGGCCGCGTTGCGTCAGCTCCGATACTTCTGGCCCCAGGTCGTGGGTGGGCCGCCGCCGCGGCTGATCGAGGCCAAGGCGTCGACGGTGGCCGAGGCAGCCAGCCGGGTGCGGGTTCGGGTCGACCGCGCCGAACTGCGCGACCTCGCCGCCGAGATCGAGTGGGCAAAGGTCACCCAGACCGCGCCCGACGACTACGTAGTAGCCGCCACAAAGGCGCGCCGTGATCCGGCCGGGGGCCTGGAGGCGGCCGTCGTCGCGCAGATCTACTCGGCGTACGAGGAGGTCAAGCGCGATCGCGGGCTGATGGATTTCGAAGACACCCTGCTGCTCACGGTCGGCATGCTCAGCGAGCGCCCGGACGTCGCCGACGCCGTCCGGTCGCAATACCGCCAGTTCGTCGTCGACGAATACCAGGACGTCAGCCCGCTGCAGCAACGGCTGCTCGAGCTGTGGCTGGGCGAGCGGGACAACCTCTGCGTGGTCGGCGACGCCAACCAGACGATCTACTCGTTCGCCGGCGCCAGTGCCGATTATCTGCTCGGGTTCACCAACCGCTACCCCGGTTCGACCCTGGTCCGGCTCGTGCGGGACTACCGGTCCACACCGCAGGTGGTGCGGCTTGCCAATGCGCTGCTCGCGCATGCTCCGCCAATCACCGAGCGGCACCGGATCGAGCTGGTCGCGCAGCGCCCGACTGGCCCAGACCCGGTGACCGTCGAATACCCGGACGAGACCGCTGAGGCTGACGGCGTTGCCCGGGCCATCGGCCGGCTGCTCGACTCCGGGGCCAGGGCCAGTGACATCGCCGTGCTGTTCCGGACCAACGCGGTGTCGGAGAGCTACGAGCAGGCGCTGGCCGAGGCCGGGATCCCGTACGTCGTTCGGGGTGCCGAGCGGTTCTTCGAGCGCCCCGAGGTGCGCGAAGCCATGCTGCTGTTGCGTGGCGCGGCCCGGTCCGGCGCCCAATCCGGAACCGGTGATCTCGGTGGCGGTGACCTCGCTGGCGGCGACCTCGGTGGGGACGTCGTGGCGGTGCTCGGCGCCATGGGTTGGTCGACGCAGCCGCCGACCGGCTCCGGCGCGGCCAGGGAGCGCTGGGAGTCGCTGGCGGCACTGGTCAGGCTTGCCGAAGAGCTGGCCGGCGTTCACGCCGGCGCGGGCCTGTCGGAGCTGGTCGCCGAGCTCGAGGAGCGGGCGGCCGCGCAACACGTCCCGACCGTCGATGGCGTCACACTTGCCTCGCTGCACGCGGCCAAGGGGCTGGAGTGGGATGCGGTCTTCCTCGTGGGCCTCGTCGATGGGTTGATCCCGATCACGTATGCGCAGACTGCGGAGTCGATCGAGGAGGAACGGCGGCTGCTCTACGTCGGCATCACCAGGGCGCGGGAGCACCTGCGGCTGTCCTGGGCGGTGGCGCGCTCGCCAGGTGGCCGGGCAAGCAGGAGTCCGTCTCGGTTCCTCCACGGGCTGGTGCCGGCCGGCGACCGCGCCGGACGAACCGCCGCCGGCGGGGTTTCGACCGGTCGTCGCACGGCCGGAGCCGGTACGGTCGCGCACTGCAGGTCGTGCGCAGTGCCGCTCCGCACCGCGGCCGAGCGCAAGACGGGACGCTGCACGCAGTGCCCGGCTAGCTATGACGAGCGGCTGTACGAATCGCTGCGGTCCTGGCGACTGGCTCAGGCCGGCACCCAAGGAGTCCCGGCCTACTGCGTGTTCACCGACGCCACACTGGTGGCGATCGCCGAATCGGTGCCGGCGAGCGCGACCGAGCTCGGCCGGATCTCCGGCATCGGGCCGGCCAAGCTGGACCGCTACGGCAGCGAGGTGCTGGAGATCTGCTCCCGGTTCGAGTCCACGGCGCCGGCAGCCGGTAGGCCACGGTCGCATACCAGTCCGCCTCCGGCACCGACCAGGCTCCAAGCCAGCTGACATGGTCACTGTTGACCAGCTCGGCCGGCCGGTCATCATCCGTCACCGCGGGATTGATCACGGCTCGGCCAATCCGCCGCAACAAGTGCGGTTCGGCCGGAAAATTTGTTTGCCCGGCCCCCAGATCCCCCGTAGTCTTCTCACCAGCCGGACAACGCGTCCGGCTGCCGTGCGTCCAACTTTCGAGCGGGACGGCGGGATCTACACGAGCAGGAGGTGACCCTCGGTGTCCTTGACCGTTATCGCGCCATCGAAGGTCGCCTTCGACCTGCCTATGGCGCAGAGCGGGTCGAGCGCGTGGGTCTCCCGGGTACGGGAGATCGTCGCGCCCGACTACACGCTGGTCCAGGGGACGAGTCTGCCCATCTCCGGGTCGATCGGCAGGGGGCGGATCACCGACCGGACGCTGGCCACTGAGTGCACGGCCACGTTCGTCCCGACCGCTACCGAG
>DATAFN010000357.1:0-12488 GCA_036257435.1 Actinomycetes bacterium | reverse complement strand
CCGGGACCGGGGCGTGCCGGCCCGTCTGGCCAGGGTCGGGACCTCGCAGTACGGGATCCGGGTCGCGCTGACCCAGGAGCGGGAAGCGATCTGGGACTCCGACGGCACCGCCGGACTCGAGGCGCAGGTGATGCGCGACGGCATGCTGGTCGGGTTCGTGCCGGTGATCGACGGTTCCGACGAGTTCACCGAGGCCCAGGTCGTGGACGCGATCGCGCGTACCGACTATGACCAGCCGATCGCCACCCAGCGCTCGACCGCGCCGGAGCCGAAGCCGGCCCTGCCACGGGAGGGCGGAGTGTTCCGCCGGTTCCTCGACGGCTTCCGCTACCGATAGCCGGTAGTAACCAATCAGCGCGGAGATTTCGCCCGGTCATACGGCAGCTCCAGACCGTAGAGGTCGGACGACGCGTCCAGGCCCGGCATCAGCAACCGCCAGCCGGATCGCCGGTACAACCGCGGCGCAGCCCGGTCATCGCGGTAGGTGGCGAGCACCGCCCGTCGGTGCGGCAGCCCGGCCAGCAGCCGGTCGTGCAGCGCCTGGCCGATCCCGCTGCCCTGCACCAAAGGATCGACGGCCAGCTCCACGAACTCGAAGTGACCGCCGAGCCATTCCGCTACCACCTCGACCGGAGCGCGCGAGGCCACCCAGTCGGTCCACCACTGCCCGAACTCCCCGGTGTGGCCGTATGCGAATCCGACCACCCGGCCGTCCAGCCGGGCGACCACGCAGCGGAACCCGGTCCGATCGGCGTGACCGGGAAGTTGCTCGGTGCGAAACCGCTCGGCCGCCTCGGGCGGCTCGTTGTAGCCCGGCGCACCGAACGCCGCGCGGTAGATCGCGGCGAGCTCGTTGGCCAGCTCGAGGACGTCCTTGCCGTACATCGAGATCCGCACGCGGCTGCGCATCTGGATCAGATTAGGCGGTGACACTGAGACTCCGACACAAGCCCTGGGGAACGCGCGCTGCTACGCCGACCGGGCCCACATCCCGAAAGCGTGCCGACCTATCCGCTCGGCGGTCCGGCGAACAGCGCGTCTGCCCCCCAGTTGCGTGCGCTATCGACGACGACGCCGGTACCGCTGACCGGGACCCCGTTCGCCGCGTTGCGCTGCCAGTTGATCCGGTGCAGGTCCCCGGTGGTCCGATGCGCCCAGTAGAGCCGGTCACCGACCAGGAACATGCCCCGCACGTTCCGCCAATCCACGCCCGTCAGGTTTCCGACGATCGTGAACCGCTGCGCCCCTACCAGGTCATCCTCGACGGTGAAGTACCGCATGTAGAGGTTCGGATCGTTGCTGCGCGTGAAGTAGATCCGGCCCCGGTCGTAGAACAGCCCGGTCATCGCCTGCATCTCGGCGGCGAAGTCGGACAGTCCGTTCAGGTTGACTGTCGTCGGAGTGCCGAACGTGGCGCCGTTGTACGACCGCCGGGTCAGCGTGCCGTCGTTCCAGGCCGTGTACAGCTGCCCGTTTGTCCAGAACGCACCGCGCGCGTTGCCCCAGGCGATCCCGCCGGGTAGCGCGGTATCCGCGCCCACGGTCGTGCCGTCGTACGGCCGCCGGAACGATTGGTCACCGCTCACCCCGAGCAGGTGCACGTCCACCGGAAACGCCGGCGGTGGCGGCTGCGGCACCGGCGTGCCGCCGGCGATCGGGAAGAACGCGATCCGGGCGTGGAACTCGAAGGCCTGGCCGATCCGGTCGGTGTCGCTGCCCACCCAGAGCCCGTCGCTGGTAGCCAGGAAGTCGAACACCCCGCGACCGCGGGTACGGGTCGGGTTCCAGGACAGCGGCAGGCCGTTGACCGGATCGAGTGCACCGATGCCGATCCGGCTCACCGAACCCGGCCCACCTAGGCCGTCAATCCGGGTCGGGCTGTTCCACCAGCGCTGGTGACCGCCGACGTAGACCGCGGTACCGGTGGCTTCGACCGAGTACGTCGTGTCGCCGCCGGTGTAGTCCACCCAGGACGGCTGCTGCCCGGAGCCGGTGGCCCGGGTCTCCCATCGCGACGCAGTGTCACACAGCCTCGGCGGTGCGCCGTACGCACCGGTGGTGCCCACCACGAAATAGCTACCGTCGGGCGACAGGTCGACGTCATACGTGTAGTACTGGAAGCTCCCGCACGTGGCAGCAAACTGATCCGTTCGCCAGCTCGCCACGGTCGCGGTCGGGCCGGAGATGTTGATGACCGCCAGCTGGTTGCGAGTCAGCCCGCCGGCGGTGGCGAAATTGCCGACCGCGACCAGCCGATCCGCTGTCTGCGCGACCGCGATCTTGCGAATGAGCGCGGACCCGGTGCCCCGGTGGGTCCCGCCGAACTGCACGTTCACCCCGGCCCGCACCGCCCCGGTGGACGGGCTGAGCTCGGCCAGCCGGAGCCGCGACTGTCCCTTGATCGAGGTGAACTGGCCGGCGATGAACAGCCGGCCGTTGATCAGTTCTGCGTCGTAGACGAGTGCGTTGATCAAGCCAGGGTTGAAGCCGGACACCTTCTTGCCGGTGTTGATGTCCAACCGAGCCAGCTTGTAGGCGGTGCCGCCACCGATCGTGCTGAACTGGCCGCCGACGTACACCGACTGCCCGTCCGCGGCCGGGATGATCGTGCGCACCGTGCTGTTGGCATTCGGCACGAACGAGGTGTCGATCACGCCCGTGGTGCGGTTGAACGCCAGGATCCGGTTGCGGGTCAGCACCGTACTGCTGCCGTTGTTGCGCGCCTGGGTGAACGAGCCACCCAGGATGATCTTGTTACCGGCTTGCGCGACGGCGAACACCTCACCGTCGAGCACATGCGGCGTGAAGTTCGCCGGGTTGTCGCTGACAACGACGTTCTGCGCCTGGCCCGCGGACGCCAACTGGGGCAGCGCAGACAACACACCGGCCACGGTTACCAAGGCCACGGCAGCGGCCACCACACGAGTACGCACACCTGTCTCCAAACGACGCAGAACCTACGCCGGCCGAGCCGATGAGCCTTCCCAGCACCAAGCGTGCCTACCCTCTCGCTCTCATCGGACCATTCGCAACTGGCCAAACGTAGGATCTCCCCGTGGACCGGGAGACCACGCAGCCTGCGTGGACCCCGACGACCGGTCTGTCACCGCAGCGACAGGGAGGGGGCCGTGGTAACCACCTCCGAGGCGCCTCCCACCGCGAGTCGCCGGGTTCGAGCCGAGCCACTGGGCGCGGCGGCGGTCCGCCCGGGTGTCCGGCGCAGCCTGCTGCGCGCGAAGCTGGCCAGGCGGCCCGCACTGCTTCCTGGTTGGCCGCTGGTCGTGTTGCTCGCCGGCTACCCGCTGTGGTGGCTGCTCGGCTTGGGCACCCTCGGGTTCCTGATCGTCGCCATACCGATGGCCTACTACCTGGTTCGGCTGCCACAGATCCGGGTCCCCCGCGGGTTCGGCCTGTGGCTGCTGTTCCTCGGCTGGGTCGCTGCCGGCGTCACCACGTTGTGGGCGGAGGCACCGGGGGCCAAGGACGTGGCGGGTCTCGGCCGGGTTATTCCGTTCGGCTACCGGATCGTCTGGTACCTCGCCGTCACGATCTTCCTGCTGTACATCGGCAACACCGGCGAACGGACCCTGCCGTCGCGCCGCATCATCAGGCTGATGGCGTGGCTGTTCATCGTCACCGTGATCGGCGGTTACGCCGGCAAGTTCTTCCCGACCTTCGAGTTCACCTCGCTGGTCGAACGAGTCCTGCCGGACGCGCTCGCCCAGAACCAGCTGGTCCAGATCGTCGCTCACCCGGCGACCGCACAGGTGCAGGACATCCTCGGCTACAACGTTGCCAGGCCGATGGCCCCGTTCAGCTACGCCAACGACTGGGGGGCGAACTTCGGCCTGTTGCTGCCGTACTTCGTGCTCGCCTGGCGAGTGCACGACACCGGTTGGCGGAGCCGGGTGTTCCCACTGGTCGCGCTGCTCGCCCTGCCGCCGGTGATCTTCACGCTCAACCGCGGGCTCTGGCTCGGGCTGGCGGCGATGGGCCTGTACGTGCTGATCAGGTTCGCGCTGCAGGGCCGAGTCGTGATCGTGACCACGCTGGTGGCGACCGGTCTGCTCGCCGCTGTGGCGGTCGCGGTCAGCCCGCTCGGCCAGTTGCTGTCGGAGCGGCTGGCGAACCCGCACAGCAATGAGGGCCGGGAGCAGCTCTCCGAGCGCGCGGTTGAGGCCACGCTCGAGGGCTCGCCGGTGCTCGGCTTCGGCGCGCCGCGAGAGGTCCAGGGCACGTTCTTCTCCATCGGCGGTGGACCCACACCGTCCTGCCCGGAGTGCCGGCCCCCTCAACTTGGAACCCAGGGCCATCTGTGGTTGCTGATCTTCGCGCACGGCTTCGTCGGCGCCGCGCTGTTCATCGGCTTCGTGTCCTACCGGTTCTGGCGCGGGTTGCGAGATCCGACCTCGACCGGCCTAGCGCTGACCTCGATCGGCGTGTTCCTAGTCGTGATAGCCCTCGTCTACGACCTGGTCAGCCCATCGCTGGCGTTCGTGATGATCACCCTTGGCCTGCTCTGGCGCCGGGAGAACGAGCTGCCCGACGTGCCGGCGGCGCTGGGCGTGGCGCGGCTTGCGGTCCACCGGAGCGCCCCATGACCGGCGCTACCCGCCCGCTCGACGACTGGCTGGACGCGATGGGCACGCTGTGGCCGGAGGCGGTGGTGCGGGTCGACCGGCGGCCAGTCGGCTCGCGGATCGGCTCGGTGCCGCGGACGTTCCTGGTGCTGCCGTCGGCACGCCGGCCCAAGGTGCTCGTCCCCGCCGGCGCACGCCGGCTCGCCGTTGCCACCGCGATCCGATCGAGCGCGGCCGACTCATTGACCCGCCGGCTGTCCCGGCGTGGCCTGGCTACTCTGCTGCGGCTCGGGATGAGTCGGGCGTTCCGGGATCGGGTCACCGTTGACCCCGCGCCGACCACCACGTCGATCGAGGACTACCTGGCCGAGTTCGCCGGCGAGCCGGTCCGGCTGACGGTCGCGATCGGTTCCGCCCGAGCCAACCGCAAGCCGGTGCTGCACGCGTACACCGCCGCCGGCACCGAGATCGGCTACGCCAAGGTTGGCACCACGGTGCTCGCGAACCAGTTGATCCGATCCGAGGCGAGGACTTTACAGCGGCTGGCCGAGCACAGGCTCACGGCTGTCGACCTGCCCCCGGTCCGGCATCACGGCCGCTGGCGCGACCACGAGGTGCTGCTGCTGGGCGCGCTGCCGACGGGCGGGCGCGCACCCAGGGTTCCGCCGGTGGACGCGATGCAGGAGATCGCCGGGATCTCGGCGACGGCGCCCGAGCCGCTGGCCGGCGGGCCGTGGTTCACCGGCTTGCCGGATCGGATCGGCCGGCTCGATGCGGACTTGGCGATCCGGATCAGCGAGCTTACGACCGCGCTGGCCAAGCGGCACGGCGCCACCGAGCTGGCGCACGGCGCCTGGCACGGCGACTGGGGTCCGTGGAATATGGGCTGGCACCAGGGCCGACCGCAACTGTGGGACTGGGAGCGGTTCGGGACCGGCCTGCCGGTGGGCTTCGATGCCGCGCACTACCTGGCCCATCCAGCGCTGGCCCAGATCGGTAGGCGCGGTGCCGCCCTGGCCGCACTCGCCGGACCGGTTACGGCCGCGGTGGCCAAGGTGACCGGCGCCCGGCCGGATTCGGCAGTGCCGGCCGCGGTGATCGACGCATACCTGGTCGAGCTGGCTTGCCGGTTCGCCACCGACTGTGGTCCGGATCCGGACGACTGGGTCCGCCGAGCCGCGATCTGGCGGATCGAGCTCGCCGAGCACCGACTGGCTACGCCGGCCCGCGGGCGGCGCCCGGCCACCGCCACCCCGACTCGGAGGGCCCGATGACTTCGAGCTGGAAGCCAACCGGCCTGCGGGCGCGCGCGCCGGCCGCCGTCAAAGACCTCGGCCGGGCCACGGTGCGGACAATCGGCTACGCCTCGGCTTCGGTCCGGATGCTACCGGACTTCCTGATCGTCGGCGCCCAGCGGTGCGGAACCACCAGCCTGTTCCAGGCCCTGACGGCACACCCGGACGTGGTGCCGCCGCTGTTCCACAAGGGCGTGCACTTCTTCGACACCCTCGCGTACCGGCATGGGATGCGCTGGTACGCGGGGCACTTCCCGATCCGGGCCATCGCCGAGCGGCGGATCGCCGGCGGCGCCGCGATCACCGGCGAGGCCAGTCCGTACTACCTGTTCCATCCGTGGGCAGGTCAGCGGATCGCCGCGGATCTGCCGAGGACCCGGCTGGTCGTGCTGGTGCGCGATCCGGTCGAGCGTGCGTTCTCCGCGCACAAGCAGGAGACCGCCCGAGGATTCGAAACGGAGCCGTTCGAGGCCGCCATCGAGCTCGAGCCGGCCCGGCTCGCCGGTGAGACGGAGCGTATGCGGGCCGATCCCGGCTACGAGAGCTTCAGCCACCGGCACCATGCCTACCTGCGCCGGGGCCAGTACGCCGAGCAGATCGCGCGACTGCACGAACTGGTCGGCCGGCAGCGGGTGCTGGTGCTGGAGTCCGCGGAGCTGTTCGACCCGGCCGATGTCGAGCCGTGGGACCGGCTGCCGCACGCCAACGCCAAACCGAGCGCACCGCTGGCGGCAGGGGTGCGGCACCGGCTTGACGATCACTATCGCGACCACGATGAGCGGCTGACCGAACTGCTCGGCCGGATCCCGAGCTGGCGACGATGAACCGGACCCCGCCGCTGGCACTCGGCTGGTATCGCGGCTTCGCTCGCCGATACCTGTTCGTGATCGCCGACTGCGCGCTGATCGGCATCCTCGTCACCGTCGGCATCCTGCTGCTCAGCCCGCTCTCGTACCGCGGCACCGTGACCGTCGTGCTCAGCGCGATGCCGGCCGCAACCGAGGATCCGGAATCTGCCGGGCGGTCGCTGGCTATCGACATCGACGCCCAGATCGCGTCGTCGAGCACCGTGCTGCAAGCGGCAGCGGCGCAGACCGACTTCCCCGGCGGGGCGGATGCACTGGCGAGATCGCTACGGCTGACCGCTCTGCCCAACGCGCACGCACTGCTTGTCCGGGTGAGCTCGGGCGACCGCGCGAAGGCGATGGCCGCGGCCCAAGCGATCAGCCTGAAGCTGCTGACGGTGCGGGGGCAGACGCTGGACACCCGGCTGCGAGCCCACCGAGTCGCCCTGCGCCTGCAGATCGCGATGCTCAGCGCCCGGCTAGCCGCGCCGCTGCTGGACGAGCAGCGGGAGCAGATCAGTCAGGCGCTGTCCAATCTGCAGCAGAGTCTGGCCGAGCTGAAGGCACAGAGCTCGTCACCCGGTTTCGTCACCGGCCCGCCGACCGGCAGCCGGAGCGCCCGGCCGGGCCTGCAAGCCAAGCTGGCTTCCGGAGCGATGCTCGGTGCTCTGCTCGGCGTCGGGCTGGCCGCGCTGCTCGAAACGGTCCGCTCCGCGCGCCGCGACCAGCGGCTCCGCCATGCCGGACCGGTGACCGACCAGACCCGCCGGGCAGCCTGAAGGGACCGCAGCCGGATGACGCAGAGCTGGCCGACCGTCGCAGCCGTCGTGGCCACCCGCAGCCGGCCCGAGCTGCTCTTGGTCGCGCTCGACTCGATCATCGGCCAGGACTACGGAGGCGAGGTGGAGATCGCGGTCGTGTTCGACCAGAGCGCGCCCGATCACTCCCTGGCCCGGCAGTCAACCGGCCGCACCGTCCAGGTGCTGGCCAACACCCGCTCGCCCGGGCTGGCCGGCGCGCGCAACTCGGGCATCGAGGCGACCACCGCCGAGCTGGTCGCGTTCTGCGACGACGACGACCGCTGGCGGCCGGGAAAGCTCCGCCGCCAGGTCGCGGCGATGGCCGAAGCCGGCGCCCATAGCTGCGTGACCGGGATCGACGTGCACTACGGCCACACCGTGCGATCCCGGATCCCAGGCACCGCGCCGATCGGCCTGGCGGAGCTGTCCAGAAGCCGGATGACGGGCGCGCATCCGTCTACCTTCCTGATCTCCCGCCAGCTGCTGGCGGAGATCGGGCTGGTGGACGAGGAGCTGCCGTTCGGCTACGGCGAGGACTACGACCTGTTGATCCGGCTGGCCGGAGCCGGCGACATCGCGGTCGTGCCGGAACCGCTGGTGGATGTGCTCTGGCACCCGCAGTCGTATTTCGCCCAGCGCTGGACCGGGATGGCGGCCGGGCTCGGCTATTTGATCGGCAAGCATCCGGTGCTGCGGGCCAACCGGCGCGGACTGGCCTGGATCGAGGGCCAGCGCGCATTCGCACTGGCCGCAGCGGGTGAGCGGCGGGCTGCCTGGGGAGCAGCCGCCCGATCGATCGTGCGTGATCCGAAACAGCCACGCGGCTGGCTGGCGCTGCTGATCGGGGCGCGGATGCTGTCCGCGCGGCGGGTTATCGAGGCGCTGAACGCCCGCGGTCGCGGGATTTGACCAAGCCGATGTAGCCGTACCGGTATCGCATTGGCGCCGACAGCAGGCTGACCAGCCGGCGCCGGCCGGAGGGCATCCGGTGCTGCCAAGTGTCGTCGAGCCTGACGTCGAGCCGCCCGACGGTGAACCGCATCGGGTTACCGGCCACAGTGTGCTGCCGGTCCAGCCGGACCGAGCCGTCGGCGCCGATGAAGTCGAGCGCGGCCGGATCCGGGTCCAGGCCGGCAAACCGCAGCACCCGTTCGAGCATGGTCCGCGGATCGGCCACCAGCTGCTCGTACTTGACGATCATGGTGGGCACGCCGACGAACCGGAGCAGGTGGAACAGCACGCTGTACACCGACCAACGCACCGCGGACGCCGCCGCGTTGTAGCGCGGCATCAGCTCGCTAGTCCCGGTCATCTCCGGCCGGACCACATACTTGGCCCACGAGTAGGCCACGCCGCGGGGATCCCGGACCACCAGGACGCAGCGCACCCGGACCGCGGCGCGGCGCAGCAGGAACCCGTACGCCGGGTGCTTGCTGGAGTCGACCAGCACCCTTGCGCCGGAACTGGCCTGCGCGGCGGCATAGAGCGCACCGAGCCGGCGGAGCAACCGGTTTCGTGCCAACCTCTTGCCGGCGCCCGGCTGGCCGAACAGCAGCGCGCCGAGGCGCCGGTTCCGGACCACCTCGTAACGGTCGGCGACCGCCTGATCGGCGGTGATCTCAGACCAGCCGCCGTACGCCCGGCAACCCACCTCCCGCCAGAACTCGCAGCAGGAGAACGGCTCACCGCACCCGCAGCGCTGGTCGTCGCGCAGGCCGCGCTCCCACAGGTGCAGCACCTCGCCGAGCGCGGTCACCCCACCGACCTGGCCGAGACACCGCTCCAGCAACGTGGAGCCGCTGCGCCCGAACCCGCCAAGGAGCACCACGTCCGGACCCTCGCCCCGGCGCTGGGTCAGTAGCGCGTCCGCGATCCGCCCGATCCGATCGATCGCCTCCGGATGCCCGGTCATCCCGCCGTCCACTGGATCCACCCTGGTCGCGTCCGGATCCGCCAGCGCTGCCTCGACCGCGTCGACCAGGGCCGGCGCGCCGTCCACGAGCTTGATCAGACCGGCGGTGGCCAGCCGTCCGCAGAACTCGGGCTGGTGGCCGTCCACGACCTCGTCGAAGTCGGGTAACCGGGCCACCACGATCGGCATCCGCCCGCCGCGCCTGGCCTCGACCATCGACATCGGTCCACCCTGGGTCACCACCACGGTCGCCGCCGACAGCAGCCGTTGCAGCTCCGGATAGGACAGGTACGGCACCGCCGCGCCGTGCCGCGGGGGGTCCGCGGTGCCGTACTGGACTACGCAGTCGATCCGGTCGGCCGCGCCGCCGGCAAGCCACTCGTCGACCCAGCCGATAAGCCGGCTGAACGGATGATGGTCGGATCCGACGGTGACCACCACCAGCGGCTTATTCCCCGGCAGGTGTGCGGTTGCTTCGGTCGAGGAGGCCAGCGTGTCCGTCATAGCACCGGTCCGACGAGCTCGGCGCCCGGGTAGCGCTCCACCTGCTCGGGCCACTGTGCGGCGAACGCGCTGACCAGCGGGTGACACAACCGTCCGGTGAGGGTGTCGGTGCGGTCGTACACCTCGAGGTACAGCAACGGAATCCGCATCACCCTGGCCACCAGGAACATCGGGTAGGCCACTCCGGCCCCGGTGGACACCACGAGATCGGGCCGCAGCCGGCGCAGCGTGCGCACCGCGAGCACCAGGTTACGCAGCGCGATCGGGATGTTCCGGGTGGTCGGATGGTGCGCATAGACGATCTGCTCGCCGGCCAGCCGGGAGCGCGCATCGGCCTTGTCGAAGGTCACCCACACTCGCTCGTACCGGCTCCACCATGGCCGCAACTCGAGCAGCTGGGCTAGGTGGCCGCCGGCGGAAGCGACCAGCAAGACCCGCGCCGCCCCGCGCTTGGCACCGCCCGAAGACACACCGCACCTCGACGTGCAGCACCGCCCCAGGTTGGGCGGCCGGGCGCTCACACTACCGCACGCGGTTCCGCCGCCGTTCACCTCGGCGACCTATGATTAGCCGACGATCCGTGGCGGTAGGACGACCACGGCGGTTGGGACGGCGACGAGGAGCGGCAGCTACATGGAACCCGTGGTTGAGCTGCGTCCGGGCTTCCTCGCGACGGCGGTTCGCCAGCGCTGGCGGTTAGTCCTCGGTTGCGCGTTAGCCGGCTTGCTGGTAGTGGCCGGACTGATCCAGCTCAAAGGCCCCAGCTACACCGCTACGGCGGTGGTGCTGGTCAATCCGCTGGTGGGGAACCCGTACTCGCCGAGCACGTCGCCGTTGCGCAACGAGCAGCTCAACAGCCTGGAGACCGAGGCCGCGCTGGTGTCCACGCAGGCGGTCATCGAGCGGGCCATCGCGAAGAGCGGCCGGGCGCTGGGCGAGAGCGCGGGCGACCAGGTGTCGGTCACGGTGGTACCGGCCGCGACGGTGCTGCGGATCTCGTTTGTCGGCGGCTCGGCCACCAAGGCGAGTACTGGGGCGCAGAGCTTTGCCGAGGCATTTCTCGACTACCGGCAGGCCCAGGCCGAGGCGGCGATCAAGCGGCAAGTGAGCGGGATCGAGGAGCAGACAGCGGAGATCAACGCGGCCCTGGTCGCAGTTCGCCGGCAGCTGGCCGAGGCCGGCAGCGCCTCGGACCGGGCGATCCTGGATAGCCAGGCCTCGGTTTACTCGACCCAGCTGGGTCAGTTGGACATCCAGCGGGTGATGGCGAGGAACTCGGCCAAGAACCCCGGCCAGGTCATTACTCCGGCTACGGTGCCAACCTCCCAGGACGGGCTGCCTCGCTGGCTGCTGCTGGCCGGCGGGCTCATCGCCGGCCTGGCCGTCGGCGTGATGATCTGTCTGTGGCGCGAGCACAACGACGACCGGGTGCGCGAGCCCGAAGACGTGTCCGCGCTCGGCCTGCCCCGCATGCTTGCCATCGTGCCGCCGGCCGCGGGCCGGTCGATGTTCGACGTGTCCACCACCGAGGGCTTCCAGCTGCTGCGATCCTCGGTGCTGGCCCGCCTGCCCCGCCAGTCGGCCGTCATCAGCATCTGCCCGGTCGGCACCGCGAACCGTAGCGGCGAGTTCGGGTTTGCGCTGGCCGCAGCGCTGGAACGGTCGGGCCGGCGGATCGTGCTGGTCCTCGGCCAGACCGGCCCGGCCAGTCCGTACGTCTGGGTGCCAGCCGGGCCCGGCCTGACCGACGTGGTGCTCAACCCAGGGCTGGGCGAGCACCTGGACGAGCTGTTGCACCGGCTGTCGGACCGCCTCTGGGTACTGCCGCCGGGGCGGGTGCTCAGGGATGTCGCGGATGTCTACCAAAGCACCGGGATGGCCGACCTCATCCGCCGGCTGCGCGGCGTCGCGGACATCGTGCTGGTGGCCGCCCCGAACTTGGGCAGCGCGGCGGGCCGCACGCTGGCCGGCGTCGGCGACAGCGCCCTGCTGATGATCGGGATGGCCGAGACCCGGCACGGAACGCTCATGGAAGCGCACGACGAACTCGCGCTCCGCAACATCGGCGTGATCGGTGTGGTGGGAGTCAGCCGCGGCCGGCGCAGGCAACGCAAGCCGGCCAAGAGGCCCGAGGTCGCGCTCAGTAGCCGGCTGGCCACGCGGACGATGGCGCCGATGCCGCCGGCTCCGGCCGAGTCCACCCCGACGCCAACCGTGGCTTCGAAGACCGGCCCGGCTGGACCGGTAGAGCAACCGGTCCAGCCGGTGCAGCCACCGAGAACGATGCAGCCGCCGCGGCGGCCGCCACTGTTGCGACCGTCGCAACCGGACGGTCTCCCGGCGAACGGCAACGATCGGCCCGTTACCGCCGCGGCGCCAGGCGAGTCCGAAATGTCGACTGGCGCCGCAGCTGCGGCATCCACGGAAGCCCAGTCCATGACACTGCCCAAGCTGACCGGGAAGCCGGATGAACCGGGCGAGCCGGCCGAACCGGGCGAGCCCGCCCAGTCCACGGAGCCGACACAGTCCGCGGAGCCGACCATGGACCAGTC
>DATAFN010000355.1:0-6027 GCA_036257435.1 Actinomycetes bacterium | reverse complement strand
CCGAGCCGGGAAGCGCCAAGCATCCGGCCGATCCGGCGCGCCAGCGGCGGCTGGGCGAACCGGCGGGCGTCAGGCGCGAGAGCGAGCCAACGAACGGCCGGCCCGGCCGTTCGGACCGCCGATCGACGAGGATGTCACCGGCAATGAGCTCGATGCGCACGTGCGCCGCGAGCTGGACAGTCTGACCAAGGGCCATGCCGAGTTCGTCGCCCGCCACCTGGTGATGGCGGCGCGGGCGTTCGACGACGATCCCGACCTGGCATTCCAGCATGCCGCCGCGGCCCGCCGCCGCGCCGGCCGGGTCGGGCTGGCCAGGGAGGCGATGGCGCTCGCCGCATACCGCACCGGTCGCTACGCCGAGGCGTTGACCGAGTTCCGTGCCCTCCGCCGGATCACTGGCTCGGTCGACCACTGGCCGACCATGGCCGACTGTGAGCGTGGGCTCGGCCGGCCGCACAAGGCGCTGGACATGGCCGGTGCGATCGAGGTCCGAAAACTCGACGCGGACGGCCGGATCGAGATGCGCATCGTTGCCGCCGGCGCGCGGCGCGACCTCGGTCAGCTGGATGCGGCCCTGGTGACCCTGCGAGTGCCCGAGCTGACCCGCGGCACCGGCCAGGCGGCGGCCCGGCTGCGTTACGCGTACGCCGATACGCTCCTCGCCGCCGGACGTGAGGACGAAGCGCTCGAATGGTTCCATCGGGCCGCCGCGGCGGACGCCGACGACGCCACCGATGCGATCGAGCGGATCGCCGAGCTCGAGGGCGTCACGTTCGCCGAGGTGGACGCTCCGGCGAACGCCGAGACCGGGGCCGACGCTCCGGCACACGCTGAAACGGACGCCGGGCTCGGGGCCGCGCCGACTAGCCGGCCGCGAACGTCCGCAGGATAAGGCCGGTCCGCGGCTTGGGGCCGAACGACGTGGACTTCCCTGGCATCCGAATGCCTTCGGCGGCCAGCTCGACGATCGTCTCCACATCGACCGGCCGGAGCAGAATCGCGGTGCCGCCCGTCTTGGCCGCGGCGCGCACCGCCTGCCGTGCGTCGTGATGGTAGGTCACCTGCTCGACGTCGTCGGTCATCCCCCACACCTGCGCGAGTAGCGCATGGTTGAGGACGGCGGCGTCGAGCCGGCGCCACCGCTTCGGCTTGTCGGCAGGCACCGCCGCGGCCAGCAACTCCGGATTCACATCGGTGACGACCCACTGCCGGCCCTCGCCGACCACCAGGAACGCGGTGCCGTGGGCCGGCGCGATGGCCTCCAGATCGGGGACCGGCAGCGCGTCGAGCCCAGGAGCACCGGAACGCTCGCGCGCCTCGCTAGGACCTGGGCTACCGCCCAGGTCGACGGCCAGCTCGGTCACGCGGGCGTACGGTGCGACCGCGGCCAGCGCGTCCTCGACCGGCAGCTTCGGCAACACTCGATGGATGGCGCGCAGCTCGAGCGGATGCCGGGTCGAATCCACCAGCAGCGCCAGCCCGTAGTCCCACGGCCCAGCGCCCAGCCCGGCGTCCCGGCACTCGGCCTGCAGCCGCAGATAGGTGGCGTACCGGTGGTGGCCGTCCGCGATCAGGGCCTGCCGGGGAGCGAGGTCGGCCGCGATGACCGCAAGCGCCGGCGCATCGGTTATCCGCCACAACCGGTGCCTGACCCGGTCCGGGGTAATGATCGAGATGAGCGGCGGCTGCCGGACCGCGCCTTCGACGGCGTCGCTTGCCGGTCCGCCGCCCTCGTACGCGAGCAGGATCGGCTCGAGGTTCGCCCGCGCCGCCCGCATCAGCTCGAGCCGGTCTGCCACCGGTCCGGGCATGTGATCTTCGTGTGGCAAGATCACCCGCTCGTCCGGCTGCCGCAGGCCGAGTGCGCCGATCAGCCCGCGTTGCACGCTGATGGCGGTGACCTGCTCGTACACGTAGAGCGCCGGCTCCGGATCGACCGTCAGCACGCCGGATTGCAGCCACGTGGTTAGCGCGGCCGCCGCGTGCCGGTATCGCCCTGCGATGTGCTCCACATCGTCGCGTGGAAGGATGAGTCTGACCACGTTGTGCGGATCGGCCGTTTCCAACATCGGAACCCGGTCGGGCTCGATCACGTCGTATGGCGGCGACGTGACCGCGGCCAGGTCGGAAACGTAGGCAGGGTCGTAGCGCACACCGCGGAACGGTGCGAGCTCCAGCGCGCCAGTGGCGGACAGTGATGTGCGGTCTACAGCCATCGCGGGCATCGTACGTGGGAGCGCCGACACAACGAGACGGGCAGCCTGATGACTCAAGCGGATGACCAGCGGCATGGCGCGAATGCCGACGACGGCAACGGCGGCACAGCCGGCGAAGATCACGGCGGCCGGACCGGGAAGGATGAGACCCGCCGGGCCGGTAACGGCCAGCCGGCCGGTGAGCTCTACGACTGGTACCGGCGCGGCATGCACCTCCTCGACGGGGGCGACGCCGCCGCTGCCGCCCAGCTCCTGCGGCACGCCGCCGAGGCCGAGCCGACGTCGCACAGCATCCGCGAGGGCCTGGCCCGGGCCGAGTTCGACGCCGGCCAATATCCGGCCGCCAGAGCCGAGTTCCTGGCCCTCCTCGAGGCCAATCCGGATGACGACTACGCCCATTTCGGCTACGGGCTGGCCTGCTGGCGACTCGGCGATCTCCCGATCGCGGCCGAACATCTAGCGATGGCGGTCGCGATGCGACCCACGGCTAAGCACTACGCCGACGCCTTGCGGCAGGTGCGGGCCACGCTGCGGGCGCGCAAGTAGTGGTGTCCCGGTGGCGCTGATCGGGTCGGCGCGGCCGCTGGCCGAGCTGTACGACGCCGCGCTGCTCGATCTGGATGGCGTCGTCTACCGCAGCGATGCGCTAATCCCGCACGCCGCGGACGCGATCGACGCAGCCCGGGCGAGCGGGATGCGAGTGGTGTACATCACGAACAACGCGGCCCGGCCACCGGGTGAGGTTGCCGCCCAGCTGCGAACGCTCGGCATCAAGGCGGAGCCCGACGACGTCGTCACGTCCGCTCAGGCCGCTGCACACCTAGTCGCCGACCGGGTGCCGGCGGGCTCGGCGGTGCTGGTGGTTGGCGGTGCCGGCATCATGGCCGCACTGGTTGAACGCGGGCTCCAGCCGGTCCGCTCGCTCGATGACGGTCCGGTTGCGGTGGTCCAGGGGTACGCGCCCGACGTCAACTGGTGGCAGCTTGCCGAGGGCTCGTACGCGGTCAATGCCGGGCTGCTCTGGGTGGCCACCAACACCGACCTGACCATCCCGACCGCACGCGGGATCGCGCCGGGTAACGGCACGCTGGTGCGGGCCATCCAGGCCGCCACCGGGCAGCAGCCGTTGGTCGCCGGTAAACCGGAGCTGCCCCTGCATCGGGAGGCCGTCGCCCGCACCAGCGCACAGAATCCCCTGGTGGTCGGCGACCGGCTCGATACGGACATCGAGGGCGCGGTCAAGGCCGGATCACCGAGCCTGCTCGTGCTGACCGGGGTCACCGACCCGGCCGCGCTGCTCGCCGCCCCGGCCGAGCAGCGGCCCAGCTACCTGGCTGCCGATCTGCGCGGGCTGGTTGCGGCTCACCCCGAGGTCGCCAGGGACGGCGACGGGTATCGCTGCGCCGGCTGGCTCGCGCGATCGCGCGAGGGCGGGCTGGAGGTCGACGGGTCCGGCGACCCGATCGACGGGCTCCGGGCACTCTGCGCGGTCAGCTGGCTTGCGAACAGTCCGAGCTCGCTGGATGCAACGAGCGCGCTGGCCCGGCTGGGCCTCTGACCGCAGCCCGGACCGGATCGCGGCCGGCTGCGATATGCGCTGGTCAGCGGTAGAAAAGCGCTAGAAAAGGGCACGAAGCCGGAGCAGATCGGCGATGCTGGCGTCGATCTTCAGCTTGCCACTGGTCCAGGCGCTGATCAGGTTGAGGCGTCCACCGGCCAGCGCGACCAGTACGTCGCTGTCCATGGTGAGCCTGATCTGCGCCCGGTCGCGCCGCTCGGTGGTGATGTTGATCAGCTGGCCATCCTTCAGCCGCCCGCTGAATGTCACGTCAAGGTCTGGTACGCGGCAGCTCAGCGTTCGGTCGGCTACCTTGCGCTGGCGTTCGGCGGGATCCATGCCGCCGAGTTGGGCGGCGAGCCCGGCCAGCGCCGCCTGGCACTCTTCGAGGGTGGCCATGGCGGTGCACGCTAGCGCACCCGAGCCCCGCCCAAGAGGGCAGTGCTCTACGTCCGGTGCCAAGGCGCCGGGACGGTAGCGTGGCCCAGCAGGCATTCCTGAGCGCCCGCGAGGAGCACACATGACCGACCAGCCGCCGGCCCGGGAAGAGCCGCCCGCTGCGCCGCTGGAGACCGGTGCCGCGCGGCCCGCCCGGCCGCCGGAGCCGAGCGGCGAGCGGGTCGATGAGCCGCCGGAGACGGGTGACCCGCGAGTCGACGAGGCGCTCGAGGAGCTCGCCGGCATCGCCGGACGGCCACCGGCGGAGCATGTCGCGGTGTACGAGGAGGTGCACCGGCGCTTGCAGGACACCCTGGCCGACCTCGACGACAACAGCTAGGGAACTCCGGTGGCCCGGCGGATCCGGCTGGATACCGAGCTGGTCAGGCGCGGTCTGGCCCGGTCGCGAGAGCAGGCGGCCCAGTTGGTGTCCGACGGGCTGGTCAGCGTCGCCGGGCAGGTCGCCGCGAAACCCGCCACCCAGGTCGATCCGGGCGCGCCAATCGTGCTGGTCGAGACCCGGCCGGGCCTGGACTACGCCTCCCGTGGCGGGCCCAAGCTCGCGGGTGCGCTCGACGCGTTCGAGCCGCGCGGCCTGCTGGTCCGTGGCCGCCGCTGCCTGGACGCGGGCGCGTCCACCGGCGGGTTCACCGACGTGCTGCTCCGGGCCGGGGCGGCGCACGTGGTGGCGGCCGACGTGGGGTACGGGCAGCTGGCCTGGTCGCTGCGGACCGACCCGCGGGTCACCGTGCTGGACCGGGTCAACGTGCGGACCCTGGAGCAGGTGACCCCGGTACCCGGGCTGGTGGTGGCCGACCTCTCCTTCATCTCGCTCACCCTGGTGCTGCCGGCCCTGGTGGCGTCCGCCGCGCCGGACGCGGACTTCGTGCTGCTGGTCAAGCCGCAGTTCGAGGTGGGCAAGGGCCGGGTCGGCGCGGGCGGCGTGGTGCGCGATAGCGCGGACCGCGCCGACGCGGTGCGGACGGTGGCCGCCGCGGCGGGCCACCTCGGCCTCGGCGTGCGGGGGATCACGGCCAGCCCGCTGCCCGGGCCCGCCGGGAACGTGGAATATTTCCTGTGGCTGCGCCGGGGCGCGCCGCCGCTCGACGACAGTCAGCTGGAGCGGGCGATCAAGGAGGGACCCAGCTAGTGGGACAGCGGACGGTGCTGGTGACGGCGCACATCGGCCGGGAGAACGCGCTGCGCAGCGCCCGGTTCGTCGCCGACCGGCTGACCGCCGCCGGGATCGCCGTCCGTACCCTCGCGGGCGAGTTCAGCTCCCCGGGCGCGCACGAGGTCCCGGTCAGCGACGCGGCCGCCGAGGGCGCCGAGCTCGTCATCGTCCTCGGCGGCGATGGCAGCCTGCTTCGCGCGGCCGAACTCTCCCGGCCCGCCGGGGTCCCGCTGATCGGGGCGAACCTGGGCCACGTCGGGTTCCTCGCCGAGGCCGAGCCGGACGGGCTGGCCGACCTGGTCGAGCGCGTGGTGGCGCGGGATTACGCGGTCGAGGAGCGGATGACGATCGACGTGAGCGTACGCCGCAACGGGACAGGCATCGCGTCCACCTGGGCGCTGAACGAGGCTACCGTGGAGAAGGCGGCGCGCGAACGCGTGATCGAGGTGATCATCGAGATCGACGGCCGCCCGCTGTCCCGCTGGGGCGGCGACGGCGTGGTGTGCTCGACCCCCACCGGCTCGACCGCCTACGCCTTCTCCGCGGGCGGGCCGGTGGTGTGGCCCGAGGTGGAGGCGCTGCTCATGGTCCCGATCAGCGCGCACGCGCTGTTCGCCCCGCCGATGGTGGTCTCGCCGCGG
>DATAFN010000330.1:0-13360 GCA_036257435.1 Actinomycetes bacterium | reverse complement strand
CTCGCAGGTGACGAAAATGGACATGGACGGGGTGAACGTGAAGTTGTGCTCGTGGGCACTGTCCATGGCCATGTACTCCTGGCCGTCGAGCGTGAACCGCGCGTGCTGGACCGTGCCTTCCCGGTCCGGACCGCCCGGTCCGTAGCGCGCGATGCTGGTGATGCCGGAGTTCTTGAACAGCGACGTATAGAACGTCATCGCCTCTTCGGCCCGGCCGGCTTGGTCGCCGACGAACATGAGGAAGGTCGTAGTCCTTGGCATGCGCGCGATCGTACGCGCCGGGACCGACAGGCTTGGCTGGCGTCGTCGCCGGTTCGAGATCGTTGCGGCCAAGCAGCAGTCGCGAGGAGCGGTGTATGCCTTGACAGGAATATGCCTATAGGAGCATATTAGTGAGCGTGCTTGATGACGCCTTTGTCGCACTCGCCGAACCCACTCGACGACGGATCCTCCACCAGCTCCGTACTGCTGACAGCAGCGTGGGTGAGCTGGTAGCCGCGCTGGGCGTTCGTCAGCCGACGGTGTCCAAGCACTTGAAGGTGCTGCGCCAGGCCGGCTTCGTGTCTAGCCAGGTGGCCGCGCAGCGGCGGATCTACCGGATCGAGCCGGGCCAGTTCGAGATTCTCGACGGCTGGCTCGAGCCCTACCGGCGGCTGTGGTCGTGGCATCTCGATGCGCTCGAGCGCCATCTCGACAACGAGGAGTAGCGATGAACCGGAAGCCCTACCAGCCAGGTCCAATGGTCGAGGTCAGCGCGGAGGTTGGTGCCGAGGGCTGGACCCTGGCACTCGTTCGAGATCTGCGTCATCCGCCCGAGGTGGTGTGGTCGGCGCTGACCCACCCGGCGCAACTGGGGGACTGGGCGCCGTACACGGCGAACCGGGACCTCGGCAGCGTTGGGGACGCAACGTTGACGATGATCGACGGGGATACAGCCGAGGACGTGCCTTCGAAGGTCATCAGAGCCGAACGGCCGGAGTTGCTCGAACATACGTTCGGGACCGATCTGCTGCGCTGGGAGCTCACCGCGACCGAGTCAGGCACCCGGCTGACGTTGCGGCATACGGTCGGCGACCGGGACTGGCTCGCCAAGGTCGCTGCCGGTTGGCACATCTGCCTGGATGTTGCCGAGCGGATGCTCGACGGCCGGCCGATTGGCGCGATCCGCGGACAAAACGCACTGCAGTACGGCTGGGACGAACTGCGCATCGCGTACGCCGATCGGCTCAAATCCGCCAGCGGGTCACCGTAACGACGACTGGAACCGAGCTATCGGCGGGGGCTGACCGCTCCTGGCGGAGGAGAGTGCCACCGGGCTGCTCCGGTCAGCTTTACATAATGTTCATTATCGGATCGGGGTGAGACGGTGGGGCCTCAGACCAACCAGCGGCCGTCGCGCATCAGCTCGCGGTCGGATAGCTCGTTCACCTCGCGCCATGCCTGGATGCGGCGCGGGGAGATACGGAACCAGCGGTACGGCGTGGCCAGCCCGCGCGGGTCGAAGCCGGCGTGCGCGACGAATCGGTCACCCCGCTCCAGCGGGAGCGCGTCGATCTCGATGACCTCGACCTCGCCCTCGATCACGGACACGTCGCGGGTGTGCCCCAGCCCCAGCCGAACGGTCCGGGTGACGGCCAGGTTCCTGCCGGTCGGGCTGTCCGTCGGCGTGGCCATCAGCAGCGTCCGGCCGTCCCAGTGGAAGGACAGCGGCACCAGGTACGGCGCACCGTCCGCCGAGGCACTGGCCACCCAGACGTCTATGTCGTGGGCGAGCCGATGCTCGGTGTCGCGACGACGCTGAACGCGAGAGCGGGCGGCGGCACTCATCGGTCTTGAAGCAGCCCGAGGACGTTGCCATCGGGATCGGTCACGGTAGCCACCAAGCGGCCGCCACCGACGCCGTGCGCAGGCTCGGTCACGGTTGCGCCCGCAGCGGTCACCTCGGCCAGCGTCGCCTCGATGTCCGGCACGTGCCAGTAGGCCACCGGTGACGTCATGCCCTGCGGCCCGCCGTTCGGCACCAGCCCGACGTGCTGGCCCGCGGCCTCGAAGCCGACGTAGTAGGGTCCGTCGGTCTGTGGTGGTACGCCGATCAGGGCGGTATACACCGCCTTTGCCGTGGCCAGGTTGGACACGGGATGCAGCACGGTCTTGATTCCCTGGGTGGCAGAGCCGGTCATGGTCACTCCCAAGCTCGTAGCGGTGAGGTCCATGGCGGCCACGCTAACTGTGGCCCGGTGAGCGCTGCTTCTCGATTCCTGACCAGTCTGGTCACCTGTTGCACCACGCACGACCGGCGTCCCCGCTGTCTCGCCGTCAGGACGCAGTGGCGGGCTGTGGCCGGTAGGTGCGCATGTCGAGCCGCCAGTGGTTGGTGCGGAACCGGTGCCCGCCGTATCCGCCGTCGCGTTCACCGAGCAGCTCGAAGCCGAGCTTGCGGCAGATCGCGTTGGACGCCGGGTTCTCGATGTTCGGGAACGCGTGTACGGCATCGACCCGGGTGTCGGCCTTGGCCAGGTCGAGCACCATCGCGAGTGCCTGGCTGGCGATGCCCCGGCCCTGGAACGCCGGCAGCAGCATCCAACCGACTTCATGAACGGTCTCGCCGTCCAACTCGAGCCGCCAGATCCCGACGGTGCCGATCGGGCCGGTCGCCTCGTCCGGAATGATCACGAAGTAGCCGACATCGTCATCGGAGTGGACGATTCGCCGCGCATGGATCGGCGGGATGTCCGCCGGTGACAGCGGGCCACCTAGGTGCGCCATCACAACCGGGTCGCATTCCATGGCTTCGGTGAGCCACCGGTCCTCGTCCGCGTACAGCCGCAGCCTCATCGGTACACATCTTGGACTATTCCGCAGTTCGTCGCTCATGCCGAAATACCCATGCGATCCGACAGTTCCCCGGCTAAGGAGCAGCCATGCTGGTCGAGCTCAGCCACCCGATCACCGCCGGCATGATCACCTACCCCGGGCTGCCCGGACCCGAGATCACCGACCACCTCAGCCGCGAGGCGTCGCACGCGGTGTACGCGCCAGGCACCGAGTTTCAGATCGGGCGTATCTCGATGGTGGCGAACACCGGCACCTACCTGGACAGTCCGTTCCACCGCTACGCCGACGGCGCCGATCTGGCCGGGATCCCGCTGGACAAGGTCGCGGAGCTGCCCGGCCTGCTGGTGCGGGTCGACGCCGGCCAGGAGCGCGCCATCGACCGGGACGCCGTGCTGCCGTACGACGTGACCGGCAAGGCGGTCCTGGTCCACACCGGCTGGGACCGGCACTGGGCCACGGACGCGTATGCGAACGGGCATCCGTACCTGACCGAGTCCGCGGCCGAGCACCTGGCCGAGCATGGTGCCACGCTCGTCGGAATCGACTCGCTGAACATCGACGACACAGCTGGCGGGGTCCGGCCCGCACACGCCGTGCTACTCGCGGCTGGGATTCCGATCGTCGAACATATGTGCGGTCTCGGCCGGCTCCCCCTGGACGGGTTCCGGTTCACCGCGACCCCGCCGCTCGTGCACGGCATGGGCACGTTCCCGGTTCGTGCCTACGCGGTTGTGCCCGAATTGTCCGGAGCCGCCCCAGCGATGTAGCCGAGCACCGACGAATAGTCCTGCGCGCCCAGCCCGTTGCGCTCCGCGTCGGCGAACCACCGGTGGGCGGCCTCGGCCAGCCGGACGTCCGCGCCAGACTCGGCCGCGGCCGTGGTCACCAATTCGGTGTCCTTGCGGGCCAGCGCGAGGTCGAACCGGGCCGGGTAGTGCCCGGTCTCGATCGCCGACCGGCGGCGCTCCGCCTGTGCCGCGATCGGCGTAGTCGCGAGCACGTCGAACGCGACCTGGTCCGGCAGTCCGAGCGATCGCGCCAGCCCGATTGCCTCGCCGAGCACGCCGAGCGTCCCGAACAGCGTGCTGTTGGCCACCAGCTTGGCCGCGGAACCGGCTCCGATCGGACCGACGTGCATTGGCGTGCCCAGATCGGACAGCAGCGACCTGCACCGCTCGAGCACGTCGGCCGCTCCCCCGACGAAGATCCGCAACGTGCCGGACTCAGCCTCGCCGATGCTGCCGAGCACCGGGCTGTCGAGCAGGTCGACGCCGTCCGGCAGCGCGTCCGCCAGGCGCTGGGTCGGGCCGATGCCGACCGTGGACATCTGCAGGACCGTTGTCCCGTTCCGGGCGCCTGCCGCGATTCCGTCGGGTCCCTCGGTCACCTCGGCCAGCGCGACTGGGTCCGCGACCAGCACCAGTACGGCATCCGCCGCCGCCGCCTCGACGGGCGAGCCGGCCGGCCGCGCGCCCTGCGCAACGAGTGGCTCCGCCTTCGTCGGCGTGCGGTTCCACACCGCGACGTCGTGCCCGGCGGCGAGCAGCCGCGCGGCGATCCGGCCACCCATCGCGCCAAGGCCGACTACCGCTACCGCCGTCACTCGGGCATCCTCGCACGGGTACCCGCCATCCGGTCAGCCGCGCAGAATCTCGGCGAGCAGTGCAGGGTCGGCGTTGCCGCCGCTGACCAGCGCGACCGTGGTGGCGGCGCGATCCGACAGCTCGGGTAGGGACAGGTAGGCGGCGGTGGCGACCGCGCCGCTCGGTTCGGCGATCAGCCGAGCCGAGCGGGCCAGCGTGCGGATCGCGTCCCGGATCTGGTCTTCGGACACGGTGACCATCTCGTCGACGTAGCGTCTGATGTGCTGCCACGGCAACTCGCCGACGCAGGTCGTGCGCAACCCGTCGGCGGCGGTGCGGAAGGTCTGTTCTGGCGTCCACTCGACCCGTTGACCGCGCCGGAAGCTCTCTACCGCGTCCGCGGCCAGCTCGGGCTCGACCCCGATCACCCGGGCACGCGGGCACAGCGTCTTGACCGCGGTAGCGATTCCGGAGATCAGCCCGCCGCCACTGACCGGTACCAAGACCAGGTCGACATCCGGGACGTCGGCGGCGATCTCGGCGCCGATCGTGCCGGTGCCGGCGATGATGGCCGGGTCGTCGTACGGCGGGACCAGCGCGAAGCCGTGCTCGGCAACCAGTTCGAGCGGTCGGGTGTCGCGCTCGGCCGCTGGCACCAGCACCACCTCGGCTCCGTACCGGCGCGTCGCCGCGATCTTTACCTTCGCCGCGCCCTGCGGGATGACGATGGTCGCTTTGATACCGAACCGCTGCGCTACGTAGGCCACCGCCTGCGCGTGGTTCCCGCTAGAGCTGGCCACCACTCCCCTGGCCCGCTGCTCGGCGGGCAACGACGCGATCTTGTTGAAGGCCCCGCGCAGCTTGAACGAACCGACCGGCTGCAACGACTCGGCCTTGACGAGCAGCCGGCCCGGCCGGTCAGACAGCGTACAGTCCACCACCGGGGTCCGCAGCGCCACGCCGGCGATCCGGTCCGCGGCCTGCTCGATCGCCTCGATGCCGACCAGTGCCGCAGCGGTCACGGCCACACCACCTCGTCGAGGAACCGCTCGATCGCGGCGCCGATCCGGCCGAACACCGCACCGGAGTCGGACAGCGGGCCGGGGACGAACATGCCGTGGTCCGCACCCTCGACCTCTAGTACATGTGGAGACAGGCTCCTGGCCAGCGCGCCATCCCACATGGAGTCCGCGGTCCCACCGACATGCAGCGCCGGCGCGGTCGAGTTGGCGTAGCCGGCGGCCACCGCCGGACGGTCGAGCAGCGGAGTGAACCAGATCGCCGGAAGACCGAGTTCGGCAGCCAGCGGAGCGGCCAGCGTGCCCAGCGACTTGCCCACCAGCAGCGGCGTGCGTGCCTGCGGCCGATCGGTGGCGAGTGCGGCCAGCGCCGCCTCGACCTGTGACCGCACCCACGCGGCGAGCTCGGCGACCGAGCCGTCGGGCGGTGACCAGGTCATCAGGTGCAGGTATCCGCCGCGGCGAACGATCGCCTCGGCGGCGAACGCCAGCGTCGGCTGGTGGATCGGCATTCGGCCCGGGATCAGCACGGCGGCACGAGCGGGGGCGGTCATGGTCGCGACCCTATCCGGCCGGGACCGGACGCGATGGGCGGCAAATCCCGGTGCGCGACGCGGCCGGTTCGGCCACGCTAGTCAGCCATGGAGCCGCTGCCTGCCGCCCGAGCGCTCGTCGCCCGCGCGTTTCCGGACGCCCTGGCCGCGTTCCTCGGCGGGAATGTGCTGTCGGCGCGGCGGACCGCAACCTCGGACCTGGACATCCTGGTCGTGGTGCCGGGCCCGCCGGCGCCCTACCGGGAGACGATCAGGTACGGCGACTGGCTGGTCGAACTGTTCGTGCACACCGAGGCGTCGCTACGGCACTACTTCGCGAAGGATCGGGACCGCCGGCATCCCACGATGCCCACAATCGCCGCGCACGGCGTGGTGGTGGCCGATCCGGCCGGAATCGCCGATGCCATCCTGGCCGAGGCGAACACCCTGCTCGAGGCCGGGCCGCCCGAGCTCACCCAAACCGAGCGGGACGACCTCCGCTACGGCCTATCCGGGCTCATCGACGACCTGGTGGGGGCCACCGACCGCGACGAGCTGGTGTTCATCGCCAATGACGTACTCGAGGAGGCGGCGCGGCTTTACCTGTTGGATCGCCGCCTCTGGCCGGGCACGTTCAAGTGGCTGGGACGGCGACTGCTGGACGAGGCGCCCGCACTGCACGCGCGGCTGATGGCGGCGCACCGGTCGGTGATCTGCACTGGTGATATCGAGCCGCTGCGGGCGGCGGCGATGGAGATCCTCGATTTGGCCGGCGGCTGGCTGCAGGAGGGATACCTCGGTTACGGCGAGGTGCCAGCCGCCGGTGGGTAGGCGTTCTAGTTGGAGGCCAGGGCCTTGCGGCCGGTCTTGAGCATCACGTGGGTGCCGCAGGTGCACTCCACGTCGACGAAGATGCCGCGCTCGGTGTTCACGAGGCGGCGGATGTGCCGCTCGGTGAGCAGCACCCGTGAACCGTGAGTCGGGCACTTAATCGCAATCATGAGTCAAGAATGCCGCGCCCGTCAGTGATCGGAAAGTGGCAGGACTGCCCATCACCGTGGTTTTTCTGCCAGCCTTCTGGCAGACTGGCCGCATGGCAGGGTTTCGCTCCGTTGCAGCGATTGTGAACCAGCATGTCGGCGCGTTCAGCCTCGGCGTGGCGACCGAGTTCTTCGGCTACGACCGCTCGTTCCTTGGGCTGCCAAATTTCGACTTCGTGCTGGCCAGCTCGAAGCCCGGACCGATCCGGACTCCGTACGGGCTGACGTTCATGGTCGAGCACGGCATGGACGCGGTGGTCAATGCCGACCTCGTGCTCGCGCTGCCGTGGGATGACTACGACATGGATCCGGCCGACGAGTTCGTCGAGCCGGTCCGGCAGGCGTACGAGCGCGGAGCCATCGTGGTCGGCTTCTGCACCGGCACGATGCTGCTGGCTGCGGCCGGTCTGCTCGACGGCAAGCGCGCAACGACGCACTGGCGCTCCGCGGCGAAGCTGGCCGAGCGCTATCCGGACGTCAAGCTCGACGCGGACGTGCTCTACGTCGACGAGGGCCGGGTGCTGAGCGGGGCCGGCGGCTCGGCCGGCGTCGATGTGTGCCTGTACCTGATGCGCCGGGAGTACGGCGCGAACGTGGCGGCCGCGATCGCTCGCGACATCGTGGTTCCGCCGCACCGCGACGGCGGGCAGGCCCAGTACATCCCGCGGCCGATGCCGGCGTGCGAGTCCGACCTGCTGCAGGACGCCATCGGCTGGGCCCGCGAACACATCGACGAACCGCTCAGCGTCGACCAGCTGGCCGCGCGGACGCTGATGAGCCCGCGCAGCTTCGCCCGGCACTTCAAGCAGGCCACCGGCACCACGCCGCATGCGTGGCTGCTGGCACAGCGCATGCAACTGGCCGAGGAGCTGTTGGAGACCACCGACCTGCCGGTCGATACGGTCGCTCACCGGGTCGGCTTCGGCACCGCGGCGGCGCTACGCGAGCAGTTCGTCCGGCGGCGTGGCGTGCCGCCGTCGGACTACCGCCGGGTGTTCCGCACTGCGGTATAGCGGCCTGGCTGTGACATGCCGCACGGTGCGAGGGTGGACCGATGACCGCACAGCCACGATGGGACACCGATAGCCGCGGCGTCGGGGTGGCGTCCGCGGCCGGGTACCTGCCGCCGCTGCACCGCCTGGCCGAGCACATGGCTACGGACGGCTGGGTTACCGAGGACGCCGACGCGCACCTGCTCCCGCATCTACTGGAAGCGTGCGCGGCCGAATCGAGCCCGCTGCGGATCAATGCCTACCGGCTGCTGGAGGACGGCACGCTCGAGCTCGACTGCGCGGATACCCTGGGCCGCGATCACTTCGATCAGTTCCGGGCTGCGGTCGGCTTGCTTGCGGCGATCGCGGAGAGCTCGTTCTACGTCCGCCGGACCGGCGAGACCACGATCGAATGTGCCACCGGGATGCTCGATGGAGACGGCGAGTTCGCCACGCACGGACACGTGATCAGGATTCGCCTGATCGGGCCCGACCCCGGCGAGAAGGTGTAGGACAGCTCGACGCTCCCCCGGTCTGCTAGGGCAGCGGCCAGGTGTGGACCGGCTCGCCGGACAGCATGTACTCGGTGTAGACCCGGGTCATCTCGGCCAGCGCCGCCGGCCGGTTCAGCCCGAGCCGCTCGGTGAGGTAGCCGAACATCGCGGCCTGCCAGCTGGCGCCGTTGCGGCGTCGACGGCAGCGTTGCTCGATGATGCCGAGCAGCCAATCGCGCTCCCGCGGCTCGATCCGGAACCGGTCCAGTCCCTCGTAGGCCAGCGGTAGGAGCTTGCGGAGTACGAGGTCCGGCGCCGGCAGCTCGCCGAGCACCGGCCAGTACATCCGGGCATCGATGCCGAACCGGGCTCCGGCGTAGAAGTTGTCCCTGGCGGCACTGAACGGCATCCGGCGCCAGACCGGCCGATCCTGCTCGGCGAGCGCCTTGACCAGGCCGTAGTACAGCGCCGCATTCGCCAGCATGTCGACCACGGTCGGACCCGCCGGCAGCACTCGGTTCTCCACCCGCACGTGCGGCTTGCCCCGGGCCACGTCGTACACCGGCCGGTTCCAGCGCCAGACCGTGCCGTTGTGCAGCCGCAGCTCCGGCAAGTGCGGGATCTCGCCGGCGTCCAGCATGTGCACGGGGTCCTCGTCGTCGAACAGCGGGAGTAACGCCGGGAAGTAGCGCACGTTCTCCTCGAACAGCTCCAGCACCGAGCTGGCCCACCGCTCGCCGAAGAACACCCGCGGTCGCACACCCTGCGCGATCAGCGCCTCCGATCGGGTATCGGTGGCCTGCTCGAACAGGATCGCGCGGGTCTCCCGCCACAGCTGGCGGCCCATGAAGAACGGCGAGTTCGCCCCGACCGCGAGCTGCACGCCCGCGATCGCCTGGGCGGCGTTCCAGGTCGGCGCGAACGCGGCCGCGTCCACCTGCAGGTGGTACTGGACGCTGGTGCCGGCCGCCTCCAGGATGATCGAGCCGACCTCGACGGCGAGGTGCTCGACGCCGTCGATGGCGATGGACAGGTTCTCCCCGCGCGCCTCGATGATCTGCTGGTTGAGTAGCCAGTACCGCGGGTTCGAGCTGAACGTGGCGGTGGTGTGCGCCTCGCCGAACGTCGGCAGGATGCCGATCATGACGATGTGCGCGGCCATCTCGTTGGCCTTGCGGTTGGCGTAGTTGAGGCTGGTGCGCAGCTCCTCCGCCAGCTCACCGAAGACTGTACCGGCCAGCTTGTGCGGAGCGATGTTGACCTCGATGTTGAACTGCCCGAGCTCGGTCTGGAAATCCTGGGAGGCGATCCGGGCCAGCACCTGCTCGTTGATGTTCACCGGCGCCTGGTCGTCGCCGGCGAGGTTGAGCTCCAGCTCGACGCCCATGAGCTTGCGCCCGGACTCGAACCTGCCTTCCAGCAGCATCCGCTCCAGCACCCATAGGCAGCGCTTCAGTTTGTGTCGATATCGTTGCCGGTCCTCGCGCGTGAACACGTCCGACAGGAGGCGTTCTGCCATCCCTCGGTACTCCTCCCTGCCGAGCCGCCCCGCGCCCGAGCCCCACGCTCGGCCGTGCCCCGATGGTCGCCATACCCCGATTTGTCGATCGGGAAATACGTTTCCCGCCGGTTCTTCGCGAATCTGGGATTCGGCTGTCCACCTGGTGAGACGCCCGGTCCATTCGGCCCCCGATCCGCCTCGCCATCTCTTGGCCAGGTGGCGCCTCCTGCGGTGCCGAGTCCTCGGCCGACTGCGGGTGGCCGGACGTGCCGTGACCCCCCGGCTGGCGGGGGGCCACAGACTCCGTTCGCGAGTGACACCGCGGCGGCCGGGTCAACCGATCGCGATGTCGCGCGCTCCTGCGAGCGCTGCGGAACCGGCAGCGCCGGGCGCCCGGTCTGCGCCGGACTGTTGGCTGTCCTGCCGACCGTCGGCTCGATCCGGGCCGGCGGTCCGGTGGCCCCTGCGGCGTCGGCCTGAACCGCGCCCGGTGGCCAGCTCGGACAGCCGTACGGATCGGCTGCGGCGACCGCGATGCCGGCCAACCTTGGAGTTCTGCATCTGCCTGTCCTCTCGGAACGGGCCGGACGCAGGCCGCAGCGGGCCGGTCATCCCCCGGCTCTTCGCGGCCTCGCATCCAGCGAGGTGTGCGAAGAGCGGGGTGCGCTCTTCAGTTATCGGATGCTTCGAGTGAAGCACTGGTCACCAGTTGTGGCCAGGCCCCGCGTGCGCCGGTCGCACAATGGCCAACAATGGGTGCGCATGAGCACGACGCCCGCCGACCGGCCGTACGCGGTGCTCGACATCGACGGTGTCCTGGCCGACGCCAGCCACCGCCTGCACTACCTGGCGGCGGGCCGGAAGAACTGGGACGCCTTCTTTGCCGCCGCACCGAAGGATCCACCGCTGCCCGAAGGCGTGGCGGTGGCCCGTACGCTGGCTCGCGACCACGACATCGCCTACGTGACGGGCCGGCCGTCCCGGTACCGCGGGGACACGCTGACGTGGTTGGACAAACACGGCCTCCCGCCCGGATTGCTGATCATGAGGGTGGCGGGTGACCGGCGACCGGCCGAGCTGACGAAGCTCGGGGCAATCCGCCGGCTCGCCGGCACCCGACCGGTGGCGGTGGTCGTCGATGACGACCCGGATGTCTGCGCCGCCGTCCGGCAAGCCGGGTTCACGGTGTTCGAGGCGACCTGGGCTCCGGCCGAACCGGACTCGACCGACTAGCCGCACCTACGAACGTGAGCACCGATCGAGATCAAGCCGGGAACAATTCGAGAACACGAGAGTTAAATCACAGGCACAAACCGGTATCGCGAGCAACACTTGAGGGGTGGAGTTGCACGATCACGGAGGCACGATGTTGTGCCAGCACGACCCGGCGTGTCCGCCGGCCAGCGCGCCCGACCGGGAGGCCGCGCACACCGTCGCAGCGCATCCGGAGCAGGGCTGGAGCTTGCTCTGCAACGGCGTGGTCCTGTTCGAGGACACCGGGGAGCTGCTGCCCGACGGTGAGATCGTCGCGCCGCACCGCCCGACGGACATTCCCCGGCAGCGCAGCGCGCCGCGGGCTTAGCGGCCGGCACGCCGCCCGCCGCCGCGGGCTAGCTTGAGTACGCCTCGACCGGTGGGCACGCACAGACCAGGTTGCGGTCGCCATACGCCCCGTCGATCCGCCTTACCGGCGGCCAGTACTTGTACTCCCGTAGTGACGGCAGCGGGAACGCTGCCTGCTCCCGCGGGTACGGGTGCGACCACTCTCCGGCCAGTGTCGCGGCAGTGTGTGGCGCGTTGTGCAGCGGGTTGTCCTTGCGCGGCCACTTCCGCTTGGCAACCCGGTCGATCTCGCGCTTGATTGCGATCATCGCGTCGCAGAACCGGTCGAGCTCACCCAGGTCCTCGGACTCGGTTGGTTCGATCATGAGCGTGCCGGCCACCGGGAACGACATCGTCGGAGCGTGGAAGCCGTAGTCGATGAGCCGCTTGGCCACGTCGTCGACGGTGACCCCGGTCTCCTTCGTGATAGCGCGCAGATCGACGATGCACTCGTGCGCGACCAGCCCGCTCGGGCCGGTGTACAGCACCGGGAAGTGCCCGGCGAGCCGCTTGGCCACGTAGTTGGCAGCCAGGATTGCACACTGGGTTGCCCTGGTCAGGCCATCGGGACCCATCAGCCGGACGTACGCCCAGGAGATCGGCAGGATGCCGGCGGATCCCCACGGCGCGGCCGACACCGGACCGATCCCGCTGGCCGGCCCGGCGGCCGGCTGGAGTGGGTGGTTGGGCAGGTAGGGAGCCAGGTGCTCGCGCACCGCCACCGGACCGACGCCCGGGCCGCCGCCACCGTGCGGGATGCAGAACGTCTTGTGCAGGTTGAGGTGCGACACGTCGGCACCGAACTCGCCTGGCTTAGACAGACCGACCAGCGCGTTGAGGTTCGCGCCGTCCACGTAGACCTGACCGCCGGCATCGTGCACCAGCGCACAGATGTCAGTGATCGCCTCCTCGAATACGCCGTGCGTGGACGGGTAGGTGACCATCAGCACGGCCAGCTGGTCCCGGTACTCCTCGATCTTGGCTTTGAGGTCGTCGACATCGACGTCGCCGTTGTCGCGGCAGCCGACCACGACCACCTCCATGCCGGCCATCACCGCACTGGCCGCGTTCGTGCCGTGCGCGCTGGACGGGATGAGGCAGACCGTGCGGTGCTCCTGGCCGTTGGACCGGTGGTAGGCGCGGACCGCGAGCAGCCCGGCCAGCTCACCCTGCGAGCCCGCGTTCGGCTGCAACGACACCGCGTCGTAGCCGGTGATCTCCAGCAGCCAGCGCTCGAGCTGGCGGATCAGTGCCAGATAGCCGTCGGCCTGGGGCAACGGCGCGAAGGGGTGGATCCGCGCGAACTCGGGCCAGGTCACCGCGGCCATCTCGGTCGTCGCGTTCAGCTTCATCGTGCAGGAACCCAGCGGGATCATCGACCGGTCCAGCGCGATGTCCCGATCGGCGAGGCGGCGCAGGTAGCGCAGCATCGCGGTCTCGCTGTGATAGCTGGAGAACACCGGATGGGTCAGGTAGTCCGACCGCCGGTCGAGCTCTGCCGGTAGCGCGTCCGGCGTCTGCAGGTCGAGCACGTCCACCCGCAAGCCGGTGATCCCGAAAGCAGCCCAGATCGCGGACAGATCGGCCCGGGTGGTCGTCTCGTCGCACGCTATCGCGACGTGATCGCGATCCACCCGGCGCAGGTTGATGCCGCGGTCCCGGGCGTCCGTGATGATCGTGTCGGCCCGGCCCGGGACCCGCGCCAGCACGGTGTCGAAGAAGTCGTCGTTCGCGACCGTGACGGCGCCGGCGCGCAGCCCG
>DATAFN010000033.1:0-14128 GCA_036257435.1 Actinomycetes bacterium | reverse complement strand
TCGTTCAATGCGCGCGACCTGCGGCTGGAGAAGATCAAGGCACTGTCCGCGGTTCGGTTGCCCGCCGACCTGGCCACCGGCACCGCGCGCGGCCAGTACGCGGCCGGCTGGCAGGGTGGCGAGTTCGTGCCCGGCTTCTTGGAGGAAGAGGCCATCTCACCGACCTCCACCACCGAGACCTTCGCGGCCGTCCGGCTCGAGGTGGACACCCGTCGCTGGGCCGGGGTGCCGTTCTACCTGCGTACCGGCAAGCGGCTCGGGCGCCGGGTCACCGAGATCGCGGTGATCTTCCACCGCGCGCCGCACCTGCCGTTCACCGCTACCGCGACCGAGGAGCTGGGTCAGAACGCGCTGGTCATGCGGATCCAGCCGGACGAGGGCGTGATCGTCAGGTTCGGCTCCAAGGTGCCGGGGACGGCCATGGAGGTCCGCGACGTCACGATGGACTTCACCTACGGCAAGTCGTTCACCGAGTCCTCGCCGGAGGCCTACGAGCGGCTGCTGCTCGACATGTTGCTCGGCGATCCGCCGCTGTTTCCCGGGCACGAAGAGGTCGAGCTGTCGTGGCAGATCGTCGACCCGATCACCGAGTTCTGGGCCTCCGGCGGCAAGCCCGAGCAATACCCGGCAGGCACCTGGGGCCCGGACTCGGCAGACGAGATCCTGGCCAGGGACGGCCGGAGCTGGCGGCGGCCGTGACACTCGACCTGACCAGCACGACCTCGTCCCGGGTGGCCTGGGCATTCCTCGAGGCGCGCCGGGTGGCCGGTTCCACCACCATGGGCATGGTGCTCACGCTGGTCATCGTGACGGACGAGACAGGCTGCGAGCCAGTGCTGCGGGCTGCCGCCCAGTCCGCCAGGGAGCATCCGTCCCGGGTGCTCGCACTGATCGCCGTGCCCAAATCGCCGCAGCCGCGGCTCGATGCCTCGGTAAGCGTCGGCGGAACCGCCGGCCCCGGCGAGACCGCGGTGCTGCGACTGCACGGCGAGTTGGCCGGGCACCCGGACTCGGTGGTCTCGCCATTGCTGCTGCCCGATGCCCCGGTGGTGGTCTGGTGGCCCGGACCGGCACCCACGGACCCGGCTGCCGGCCCGCTCGGTCAGCTCGCACACCGCCGGATCACCGACGCCGCGAGCGAGCCAAGGCCGATCGATGCGCTGCGCGATCGCGCGAAGCACTACGCCCCAGGTGACACCGACCTGTCGTGGACCCGGCTCACGCCATGGCGGTCGATGCTTGCCGCCGCGCTGGACAGCCCACCGCCGGGCGAGGTAGTGCAGGCTTCGGTGAAGGGCGAACCAGACAGCCCGAGTGCGGAGTTGTTCGCCCGCTGGCTGAGCGCACGGCTGGGCGTGCCGGTGGCTCGGGGCGACTCGGCGGGGCCCGGACTAACCGAGGCCCGCCTGTCGCTAGCCGGCAACGCGGGCGACATCGCGCTGACCCGCCCGGACGGGGTGCTGGCCGCGCTCTCGGTACCCGGCCGCCCGGACCGGTCGGTTGCGCTGAAGCGCCGGGACGTCTCCGAGCTGCTCGCCGAGGAACTGCGCCGGCTCGATCCAGACGACGTCTATGCGGCCACGCTGGCCACGATCGATCAGCCGTCATGAGCGCGCCGCTGGTGCTGGTGCACCGGGACGCCGACCTGCTCGCGCAGGCAGTGGCCGCACGGCTAGTGACTCGGCTGGTCGACGTCCAGTCCGCGACCGGTCTAGCCTCGCTGGTCCTGACCGGCGGCGGGATCGGCACGGCCGTGCTCGCCGCGCTGGCCGGATCCCCGGCGCAGGATGCGGTGGATTGGCACGCGGTGGAGATCTGGTGGGGGGACGAACGGTTTCTGCCTCGCGGGCATGCGGACCGCAACGAGTCCCAGGCAAGGGCCGCGCTGCTCGATTCCGTCGACCTCTCGCCGGACCGGGTGCATCCGATGCCGGCGTCGGACGGGCCGGACGGTGGTGACCCCGAGGCGGCCGCGATGCGGTACGCCGCCGAGCTGCGCGCCGCGACCAAGCCCGAGGACCACGGCGAAGTGCCGTCGTTCGACGTACTGCTGCTGGGGGTCGGGCCGGACGGACATGTCGCGTCGCTGTTTCCCGGGATGCCGGCGCTGTACGAGGACCGACCGGTTGTCGCCGTACGGGGCGCACCGAAGCCGCCGCCGACCCGGATCACGATGACATTGCCCGCGATCCGCACCGCAAAGGAGGTCTGGCTGGTCGCGGCCGGCGCGGAGAAGGCTCCGGCGGTGCGGATGGCGCTGGAAGGCGCCGGTCCCGTCCAGGTACCGGCCGCCGCCGCGCTCGGCCGGCACCGCACGCTGTGGCTGCTGGACCGAGCCGCGGCCGCACAGCTCCCGACGTCGCTAGCCCGCCTCGCCTCGCCCTGACGCTCAGGACGGACGCGTGCCTCCTACTACGAGGTGGACGAGGGCGCGGACCCTCGGCACGTCACCCGATGAGCGACGTCGGTAATCATCTCGCCGGTCGCGTTCAGCCGAAACACCACGACCAGGAACAGGGGTGGTGGTCTCGCCCGAGGACGGCTACCGCACCGAAGTCGCGGTACAGCCGGCGTCGGCGCTCGGGATCAGTCGCGCTGCAGTTTCGCCAGCTCGCCCGACCGCTCCCACTCGACGAACCGCATGGTTTCGTCCATCAGCGCGCCGGTCACCCAGACCGCTACGACCGCGTCATCGGCCAGGCCGAAGACGGTCAGCAGCGCCTCGGGCATTAGATCAATCGGGGACAGGATGTACGCGGTGCCGGCCGCCATCAGCGCCAGCCGGCTCCAGGACACGTCCTGGTACGAACCACGAAGGCGCGCGCCCCGCATCCTCGGCACCGCGCCGGCCAGCTCCCCGACGCTCGGGTTGCCGGGCGTGCGAGTGGTTCGCCAGACTCGCGCCAGCGCCGCCAGCCCGGCCTGGCGCCGGCTCGATAGGACCATTGCCGATTCCCTCCGTCGATCTGCGCTGCCGGTAATGGTTACCCAGCTTGGTCGCGATAGACCAGATCGGCGTGCTCGAGATGGTCGCGAATGTAGCCCGCGATGAACGGGCAGTCGGGTACCACGGCCAGGCCGCGGTCCCGGGCGGTGTCGAGCACGGCCACGGCCAGCCGGCTGCCCAGCCCGCGGCCCTCGAACTCGGGCTGGATCTCGGTGTGGACGAACACGATCCGGCCCGGTTGCAGCCGGTAGTTGGCGAAGCCGACCGCGACCCCGTCGAGCAGCAACTCGAACCGGTTCCGCTGCGGGTTGTCGACTACGCGGGTGCGGGTGTCGTCGTCGGCGGTCATTACTCGTCGGTTGTCGTGGTGTCGATCCGGACCGCGGAGTGTGCGGCCGGGATCGAGCCGAGGCGGCCCGCCTGGTAGTCCTCGAACGCCTGGATCAGCTCGGCCTTGGTGTTCATCACGAACGGGCCGTACGCCACCACCGGCTCTCTGATCGGGGCGCCACCAAGGATGAGCACGTCCATGTTCGGGCTGCGCGACTCCTGGCTGGGATTGGCGGCCACCGTGATCGTGTCGCCCGGACCGTAGACGGCGAGCTGGCCCTGGCGGATCGGGCGCTGCTCGGCGCCGACCGTGCCCTGGCCGCTCATGACGTACACCAATGCGTTGAAGTCCGGGCGCCACGGGAGCCGCAGCGAGGCACCAGGGCTCAGCGTGGCGTGCACCAGGCTGATCGGAGTGTGGGTGACGCCGGGACCCAGATGGCCGGCCACGTCGCCGGCGATGATCCGCAGCAGCGCACCGCCGTCCGGGGAGGACAGCAGCGCCACCCGGCTGGCCCGGATGTCCTGGTAGCGAGGTGGCGCGAACTTCAGCGTGCGCGGCAGGTTGACCCACAGCTGAAAGCCGTGGAAAAGTCCACCGCTGGCCACCAGATGCTCTGGCGGGGTCTCGATGTGCAGAATCCCCGCGCCCGCGGTCATCCACTGCGTGTCGCCGTTGGTGATCAGGCCGCCACCACCGTTGGAGTCCTCGTGCCGGAACTCGCCGTCGATCATGTAGGTGACGGTCTCGAATCCGCGGTGCGGGTGCCACGGGGTGCCCTTGGGCTCACCAGGCGCGTACTCGACCTCGCCCATCTGGTCCATGTGGACGAACGGATCGAGCGCGCGCAGGTCGACGCCGGCAAACGCGCGCCGGACCGGAAAACCCTCGCCCTCCAGCCCCGAGGGCGCGGTCGTGACCGTAATCACCGGACGGTCGTGCTGGACCGCCGGGTCGGTTTCCGGCACCCGCGGCAACTGGAGCATGGATGCGACGGTGACCGCCGGCATGGAGAACACCTCCGAAGTAGTCGAACACCGCTGCAAGCACCGATACCCCGGACGGTATTCCCGAACCGAGGCCTAAGCGACCGCGGGATGGCACGGTGGTGCCGCGGGCTTCCGAGCGCTCTTACAGTGGCGGGGTGAGCAATCTCGAGCACCGGCCCGAGGAAGCGGCCGGCGGCGGCCGGGCCGCGGTCGCCGAAGCCCCGGTCCGGGAACTGCTGAGCGGCCGCGAGGTCCAGATCGGGCCGCGTAACACGCTGGTGACCCGAACGTTGCCGCACCGGGAACGGCGAATGGTAGGCGCGTGGTGCTACCTCGATCACTACGGCCCGGAGCACATCGCCGGTACCCCGGGGATGCGCGTGCCGCCACACCCACACACCGGGCTGCAGACAGTGAGCTGGCTGGTCCAAGGCCATGTGCTGCACCGGGACAGCCTCGGCTCCGAGCAGCTGATCCGGCCGGGTCAGCTCAACCTGATGACCGCGGGTCGGGGCATCTCGCATTCGGAGGAATCAGCGCTTGGCGCACCGGCTCTGCTGCACGGCGTGCAGCTCTGGGTCGCGCTCCCCGATCGGCACCGCGAGGTCGAGCCCGACTTCGTGCACCTGCCCGAGTTGCCGGTCGCCGACAGTCCCGGTCTCGGCGCCCGGGGCCGGGTCACCGTGATCATGGGTGAGCTCGCCGGAGCCGTCTCCCCCGCCCGGACCTACAGCCCGCTGCTCGGCGCCGAGGTCGCGCTCGACCCAGGCGGCTCGATCATGGTGCCGCTGCGGTCCGGATTCGAGCACGCCGTACTGCCGCTGACCGGCTCGGCCATCGTCGACGAGGTGCCGCTGGCACCGGGCCCCCTGCTCTACCTGGGCACCGGCCGGGTCGAGCTGGCGATGCGCAACGACGGACCGGAACCCGCGCGGCTGCTCCTGCTGGGCGGCGAGCCGTTCGACGAGCAGATCATCATGTGGTGGAACTTCGTCGGGCGCAGCCACGACGAGATCGTGCGGATGCGGGCCGGTTGGGTGGACGGGCACGAGTTCGGGACTGTCCGCGGCTACGACGGTGACCCACTGCCGGCGCCACCGATGCCGGCCACGACGCTCAAGCCCCGCCCGTCCCGGCCACGCTAGGCGTAGACCCGCTGACCGCCCGAGGCGTTACCAGGGCCGTCCGGTGCTGCGTAGCTTCTCCAGCGCCTCGGCCAGGATCGCCTCGCCGTCGGCGTCGGTGCGGCGCTCCCGGACGTAGGCAAGGTGGGTCTTGTACGGCTCGGTGCGCGGCGGCGACGGCGGGTTGTCCTGATCCTGACCGGCCGGGAAGCCGCAACGCGGGCAGTCCCAGGTGTCCGGCGCAGCGACCCCGCCGTCCTGGGCGAAGCTCGGCCGGGTCTCGTGGCCGTTGGCACACCAATACGACACCCAGAATCGCGGCGCTGACTCGCCCCGCTCCGCCTCGCCCATCGGACCTGCACCGACCCGGCTGCCACGGATGGCGTTGCCACTTGCCACTGATGCACACTCCTGCGGTCTTACGGACCCGCGATGGGTCGCGGCCTGAACAGTTTAAGTAACTTCGGACGCGTTGCACCGGCGAATCGCGCGCCGAAATGGCCTATGTCTTGTACAGCAAACCGAGCGCGATAACCGAGCAGAACCAGAGGATCCCGCACACCACTGTGATGCGGTCGAGGTTGCGTTCCACCACCGACGAACCGCCGAGCGAGGAGGATAGACCGCCACCGAACAGGTCGGACAAGCCGCCGCCCTTGCCCTTGTGCAGCAGCACCAACAGGATGAGCAACCCGCTCACAATCACGAGCACGACCGACAAGGCAATGATCACTTCGTACTACCAGCGCTTCCTGGGTCATCCGGGGAGACCGATCGGTCCGTCCGGGGTAAGCCTACGACGTCCGGCCGTTAGACCGTTATGTGGTCACGGTAGCGGCAGATCGCCACGAACTCGTCCGGGTCGAGGCTGGCCCCACCCACCAGGGCACCGTCGATATCCGGCTGGGCCATGATGGGGGCGATGTTAGCCGCCTTGACCGAGCCACCGTACAAGATCCGCACGTGGTCCGCGAGATCGCCGGAGTACAGCTCGGCCAGCCTGGTGCGAATCGCGCCGCATACCTCCTGCGCGTCCGCCGGGGTGGCCACCTCACCGGTACCGATCGCCCAGACCGGCTCGTATGCGAGCACCACGGTTGCGGCCTGGCCGGCCGGCAGCCCGGACAGCGCGCCGTCGAGTTGGGCCAGCGTGTAGTCCAGGTGCTCGCCGGCCCGGCGCACCTCCAGGCTCTCGCCGATACAGATGATCGGGGTCAGGCGGTGCTCGAGTGCGCGCCGAGCCTTCGCGTTGACCAGCACGTCGTCCTCGTGGTGGTACGCGCGCCGCTCCGAGTGGCCGACCACGACGTAGGTACAGCCCAGCTTGGCCAGCATCGCCGCGGACACCTCGCCGGTGTACGCACCGTCCTCTTGCGCGGAGACGTCCTGAGCACCGTAGCTGATCTGCAGCCGGTCGCCGGTGATCAGCGTCTGCACCGAGCGCAGCGAGGCGAACGAGGGCAACACCGCCACCTCGACCGCCTCGACGTCCCGGTGGGACAGCGCGAACGCGAGCTTCTGTACGTGCGCGATCGCCTCGAGGTGGTTCAGGTGCATCTTCCAGTTGCCGGCCATCAGCGGCCGGCGCACCGGCTCCGGGGTACGTGCGGTCGCCATCAGCAGTGGTCTCCCTGATCGGGTGTCAGTCAGTCAGCCAGCGCGACCAGGCCCGGCAGCGTCTTGCCCTCCAGATATTCCAGGCTGGCGCCGCCGCCGGTGGAGATGTGGCCGAACCGATCCACGTCGAACCCGAGCGCGCGGACCGCCGCAGCCGAGTCGCCACCACCCACCACGGTGAGCCCGTCGACCCTGGTCAACGCCGCGGCCAACCGCCGGGTGCCGGCCGCGTACGGGGTCAGCTCAAACACGCCCATCGGACCATTCCAGAAGATGGTCTTCGCATCGCGCACGCGCTGCTCGAACAGGTCCGCGGTGGCCGGGCCGATGTCCAGCCCGATCCGGTCGGCCGGCATCGCTTCGACCGGGTAGACGTCGTGCGGAGCATCCGCGGCGAACTCGGTTGCCGCGACCACGTCGACGGGGAGCACGAGGTCCACCCCGCGGTCGTTCGCCTCGTCGAGATAGCCGCGGACCGCGTCGAGCTGATCGTCTTCGAGCAGGGAGCGCCCGACCTGATGCCCCTGGGCGGCCAGAAATGTGAACATCATGCCGCCGCCGATCAGGAGCCGATCCACGACACCCAGGAGGTTCCTGATGACGCCGAGCTTGTCGGACACCTTCGCGCCACCCAGCACCACGACGTACGGCCGGGCCGGACCCTCAGTCAGCTGCCGCAGCACGTCAAGCTCGCGAAGCACCAGGTAGCCGGCTGCGTGCCGGAGCCGGGCCGGCACGTCGTACACGCTGGCGTGTTTGCGGTGGAGGGCGCCGAAGCCGTCACCCACGTAGCGCTCGGCCAGCCCGGCCAGCCGGTCGGCGAACGCCCCCCGCTCGGTGTCGTCCTTGCTCGTCTCGCCCGGCTCGAAGCGCAGGTTCTCCAAAAGCGCGACCTGGCCGTCGGCCAGCGCGGACACGGTCGCCTGCGCCGAGTCGCCGACCACATCGGCAGCGAACGCGACTGACTGCCCCAGCAGCTCACCTAGCCGGTCCGCCACCGGGCGCAGCGAGGCCTTCGGATCGACACCCTTCGGCCGGCCCAGATGCGAGCACACCACGACCCGGGCGCCGCGGTCGGCCAGCGTGGTGACGGTAGGCAGGCTGGCCCGGATCCGGAGGTCATCCCTGATCGCGCCGGACTCGTCGAGGGGCACGTTCAGGTCGGCCCGGACGAGTACCCGGCTACCGCGCAGCTCACCGAGGTCCTCGATCGTCTTCATCGTCGGGCTTCCGAGTCGGTACGCACTGGGCTGGGCTGCGCTACGCCGGCTCGCTCAGCTGCCGATGAGCTGGACGACGTCAACGAGCCGGTTCGAGTAACCCCACTCGTTGTCGTACCAGCCAACGATCTTGACCTGGTTTCCGGTGGCCTTGGTCAACGGCGAGTCGAAGATGCAGGACGCCGGGTCGGTGATGATGTCGCTGGAGACGATCGGGTCCTCGCTGTAGCGCACGATCCCGGCCAGCGCGCCGGACGCCGCGGCCCGGAACGCGGCGTTCACCTCATCGACGCTCACCTCGCGCGACACCGTGGCGGTCAGGTCGGTGACCGAGCCATCCGGGACCGGCACCCGCAGCGCGTAGCCGTCGAGCCGGCCCTTCAGGTCGGGCAGCACCAGGCCGATGGCCTTGGCCGCGCCGGTGGAGGTGGGCACGATGTTGATCGCCGCGGCTCGAGCCCGGCGCAGGTCGCGGTGCGGACCGTCCTGGAGATTCTGGTCTGCGGTGTAGGCGTGGATCGTGGTCATCAGGCCGCGCTCGATCCCAAAGGCGTCGTGCAGGATCTTGGCCATCGGTGCCAGGCAGTTCGTCGTGCAGGACGCATTCGACACGATCGCGTGGTTGGCCGGATCATACGCGCTGTCGTTGACGCCGAGCACCAGCGTGATGTCCTCGTCCTTGGCCGGCGCGGAGATCAGCACCTTGCGCGCGCCAGCATCGAGGTGCTTGCGCGCGTCGGCGGCCTTGGTGAAAAGGCCCGTGGACTCGAGCACGACGTCGACCTCGAGCTCTTTCCACGGCAAGGCGCCCGGGTCCTGTTCGGCGAACGCGCGCAGCCGGTGCGGTCCGACCACCAGCTCGTCGCCCTCGACCCGGACCTCGTCCGGCAGCCGGCCGAGGATGGTGTCGTACTTGAGCAGGTGGGCGAACATGGCCGGATCGCCGAGGTCATTGAACGCGACCACCTGGACGTCGGTAGCCGACTGGGCCAGCGCAGCGCGAAAGAAGCTACGGCCGATGCGGCCGAATCCATTGATTCCTACCCGAACAGTCACGAAACGATCTCCTCGCCAGGCGGACGACCTACCACGTCGCGACCTTATCGTGCCGGTTGTGTCCGCCGTGGCGCCGGTCAAGCACGCTGCCCGGCTGGGCAGCCGGGCGGATCGGACGGCTAGGCGGACCGGACGGCTGGGCGACCGACGGCGGGGCGGCTGGATGGACCGGACGGCTGGGCTAGTACGTGCCGGCCAGCCGGACCTCGCCGCGGTCCGGCTCGGGCACGCCGGCGGGGTCGAAGTAGGCGCCGTCCGCTTCGGCGGTCAGCTCTGCCTCGGTACCAGGGATGCCCATCTCGCCGGCCCGCTTGTCGGCCATCGCCAGCAGCCGCCGGATCCGACCGGCGACCGCGTCTTTGGTCAGCGGCGGGTCGGCAAGCGCACCGAGCTCCTCGAGGCTGGCCTGCTTGTGCTCGATCCGGAGCCGTCCCGCCGCGGCCAGATGATCGGGCACGTCCTCGCCGAGGATCTCCAGGGCCCTGGCCACCCGGGCCCCGGCCGCGACCGCGGCCCGGGCGGAGCGGCGCAGGTTCGCGTCGTCGAAGTTCGCGAGCCGATTCGCGGTGGCCCGCACCTCTCGGCGCATCCGCCGTTCCTCCCAGGCGAGCACGCTCTGATGCGCGCCGATCCGGGTGAGCAGCGCGCCGATCGCATCGCCGTCCCTGATCACAACCCGATCGACGCCGCGCACTTCCCGAGCCTTGGCCGGCACGCCGAGCCGGCGAGCAGCGCCGACCAGTGCGAGCGCCGCCTCCGGGCCGGGACAGGTGACCTCCAGCGCGGCCGAACGGCCCGGCTCGGTGAGCGAGCCGTGGACCAGGAACGCGCCGCGCCAGGCGGCCGCGGCGTCGCAGCTCGCTCCGGACACGACGGCCGGCGGGAGTCCGCGCACGGGCCGGCCGTGCCCGTCCACCAGCCCGGTCTGCCTGGCCAGCACGTCGCCGTCCTGGGCAACTCTGATCACCCAGCGGTTGTGCCGGCGTAGCCCGCCGGGGGCAATGACCGCGACCTCGCAGGTGTGCCCGAAGACCTCGGCGATGTCCTTGCGGAGCCGGCGGGCGGTCGCCCCGGCGTCAAGCTCGGCCTCCACGACGATCTTCGCGGACACGATGTGCAGCGCGTTGGCGAATCGCAGCAGCGAGGAGACCTCGGCCTTGCGGCAACACGGCTTGGTTATGGACAGCCTGGCCAGCTCGTCCTTCACGGATGCGGTCATGGCCATGGGTCGATCCTGCCACGGTTGAACACCCGCTCGTAGGCAACTGCGAGCCGCTCCGGGTCATGACGCGGCGATCCGTCCGCTGCGGCAACCGGCGCAAGTACGACTTCGGCCCCCAAAACCGCGCACGCCGCACGGATCGCGGCGCCATCGGCGACCGCGCCGGAGTCCGCCAGCACCGTGTCGATGCGAAGTCCGGGCGCGTGCGCCGCCAGCACTTCGAGATGTCGCTGCGGGGAGAAACCGGCGGTCTCCCCCGGCTGCGCGACCAGGTTCAGCGCGACCAGCCGGCGCGCCTTGGTCTCGGCGAGCGCGGCGGCCAGTTCCGGCACCAGCAGGTGCGGCAGCACGCTGGTGTACCAGGAGCCCGGGCCGAGCACGATCCAGTCGGCCGCTTTGATCGCGTGGAGTGCCTCTGGGCAGGCCGGCGGGTCGGCCGGCACCAGGCTGATCTCCTTGACCTCCCCCCGTGCGGTAGCCACCGCCACCTGGCCCCGTACGGACGTCATCCCGCTGTCCTCAGCCACCGCCGGGTCGGCCCCGATGGCGCTTGGCCCCAGATCAACCGTGGCAACGATCTCAAGTGGTACGGAGGACATCGGCAGCACCCGGCCGCGGGCGCCGAGCAATCGGCCGAGCCAGTCGAGGCCGGCAACCGGGTCGCCGAGCCGCTCCCACAGCGCCACGATGAGCAGGTTGCCGACCGCATGCCCGCTCAGCTCACCGGTGCGGAACCGGTGCTGGACGACCTCACTCCAGGTGTGGCCCCAGTCGTCGTCACCGCAGAGTGCCGCCAGCGCCATCCGCAGGTCACCGGGCGGCAGCACACCGAGGTCACGCCGCAACCGGCCGGACGACCCGCCGTCGTCGGCCACCGTGACGATGGCGGTGAGCTCGTCGGTAACCCGCCGCAAGGCGGATAGCGACGCGGCCAGGCCGTGCCCACCGCCGAGCGCCACCACCCGATGGCTCACCCGCGTTCCATGTCGCGGTGGACGACCCGAACCTCGATGCCCCCGTCGGCCGTGAGCAACTCGGCCAGCCGGTCAGCGATCGCGACCGAGCGGTGCTTGCCGCCGGTACAGCCGATCGCGATCGTGGCGTAGCGCTTGCCCTCGCGTAGGTAGCCGGCGGCAATCGCGCGCACCACGTCGGCGTAACGCGCCACGGTCTCCTCCGCGCCCGCCTGCCCGAGCACGTACGCGCGCACGTCCGGGTCCTGGCCGGTATGCGGCCGCAGCTCGGGCACCCAGTGCGGGTTGGGCAGGAACCGGCAGTCCAGCACCAGGTCCGCATCGACCGGGAGGCCGTGCTTGTAGCCGAACGACACCACCGTCGCGCGCAGCGCTTCGGGCAGCTCCGGACCGAACGCCGCATCGATCTTGGCGCGCAGCTCGTGCACGTTGCTGTTAGTGGTGTCGAGGACGATGTCTGCCTCGTTGCGCAGCTCGCGCAGCAGCTCCCGCTCGCGCAGGATCCCGTCGACGATGCGTCCGGTGGCCTGCAGCGGATGCGGCCGCCGGACACTCTCGAACCGCTGGACGAGAGCACTGTCGGACGCGTCGAGGAACACAATCCGGGCAGACGTCCCACGCTCGTCCAGCTTGTCCAGCGTGCTCTGCAGCGCATCGAAGAACGAGCGGCCGCGCACGTCGACGACGACCGCAACGCGAGGTACCGCGCCCTGCGACCGGGCGGCGAGCTCGACCATCGGCAGGATCAGCGCGGGCGGCAGGTTGTCGATCACAAACCAGTCGAGATCTTCCAGCGCGTCCGCGGCCGTCGACCGGCCGGCGCCCGACATCCCGGAGATGATGATCAGCTCCGGCGCCGGCTTGGTCGTCGCCGGCACCCCGGTCCCGACCGGTGTCGCCTCGTTCACGTGGCCTAGGTTAAGCCGTGTTCGGCCGGAGCTTGCGGACGTGGCGGCGATCACCGACTAACCGGCCGGCTCGTCGAGCAGCTCGCCGGTAGCCGTGTTGACGGCGGGCACCGGAGCCGGGCCGGCGGCCAGCACCGCCGCGATCGCCTCGGCCGTGCGCCGCCCGATCCCCGGCACCTGCGCAATCTGCTCCACGGACGCGGCCTTCAGCTTGCGCAGCGAACCGAATCTGGCCAGCAGTGCCTTACGCCTGACGTCGCCGAGCCCGGGCACCCCATCCAGCACGCTGGTCGTCATCGAGCGGGACCGCTTCTGCCGGTGGAATGCGATCGCGAACCGGTGCGCCTCGTCCCGCACCCGCTGCAGCAGGTACAGACCCTCTGATGCGCGCGCCAAGATAATCGGCTCACTCTCGCCCGGCAGCCAGACCTCCTCGAGCCGTTTCGCCAGGCCGCACAGCGCGACATCCTCGATGCCGAGCTCGTCCAGTGCCCGTTGCGCGGCCGCCACCTGCGGAGCGCCGCCGTCGACGACCACGAGGTTGGGCGGATACGCGAACTTGCGCGGCCGGCCGTCCCTGGGCTCCACGGGGCGCCCGCGAGCGTCGGTTATCTCGCCCGAGCCGGCCCCGGGCTCGGACTTCGGCGGGCCTCCGCTCTCGGGCGGCGCGTCGGCGTGGGACAGCGCGTCGCCCTCGGCCAGCGCGTCGCCGGCGCCGGTGCCGACATCGGCCAGTGCCCCGATCGCCTCCTGCTCCTCCAGGTAGCGGCGGAACCGGCGGGAGATGACCTCGTGAATCGCGGCCACGTCGTTCTGCCCGTCGGGGCCGCGGATCGCGAACCGGCGGTACTCGCTCTTGCGGGCCAGGCCGTCCTCGAACACCACCATCGAGGCGACCACGTCGGTGCCCTGCAGGTTGGACACGTCGAAGCACTCGATCCGCAATGGCGCCGACTCCAGGCCGAGCGCATCCTGGATCTCCTGCAGCGCCACGCTGCGGGTGGTCAGATCCGCGGCCCGCCTGGTCTTGTGCAACGCCAGTGCCTCACCGGCATTGCGCGACACGGTCTCCAGCAGCGCGCGCTTGTCGCCCCGGCGCGGCACTCGCATGCGTACCCGGGAACCGCGCCGGCCGGACAGCCACTCGGTCAGCGCGTCGGTGGCGGTGGGCACCGCCGGCACCAACACTTCGCGCGGCACCGCCTCCCCCGACTCCTCGCCGTAGAACTGCTGCAGGAAGTGCTCGACCAGGTCGCCGGTGCTCGTCTCCTCGACCTTGTCGACGACGAAACCGCGCTGGCCACGGACCCGGCCGCCGCGCACGTGGAACACCTGAAACGCGGCCTCGAGCGGGTCTTCGGCACACCCGATCACGTCCGCGTCGGTCCCGTCGCCGAGCACGACCGCGTTGCGCTCCAGCGCCCGGTGCAGCGCGGCGATGTCGTCGCGCAACCGGGCCGCCCGCTCGTACTCCAGGCTGTCGGCCGCGGCCTGCATCTCCTTCCCCAGCCGCCGCACGTAGGTGGCGGTCTGGCCGGACATGAAATCGCAGAAGTCTTCGACGATGCGGCGATGCTCATCGGCGTCGACCCGGCCCACGCACGGTGCCGAGCACTTGCCGATGTAGCCGAGCAGGCACGGCCGGCCCACCTGGCGAGCGCGCTTGAACACCCCGGCCGAACAGGTACGGGCCGGGAAGACCCGCAACAGCAGGTCCAGCGTCTCCCTGATCGCCCAGGC
>DATAFN010000195.1:0-14002 GCA_036257435.1 Actinomycetes bacterium | reverse complement strand
GCCGCGGCGACTACCGTGACGCCCGCGACGATGACGCCGAGCACGACGCCCGCGGCCACGCTGAGCGGTTCGCCGGCGGCCACCGAGACGACCGCGGCGATCGCGCCCTCGGTCGACACGATCGGGGCCACGATGCCGACCTTGCCGAACTGGAACGCGCGGTACACGGCCAGCAGGCCTACGACGTTGCCGAGTCCGCTCAAGGCCATCCAGATGAGCTCGGCCCGACCGATCGAGACCGGCCCGGCAGTGACCAGCAGTGGGCTGATGGCCACCAGTCCGATCAGCATCGCCCAGGCCAGCGTGGCCGTCGAGCCGATCAACCGGCTGGCGCGGGCCGAGCACAGCACGGCGACCGCCCAGGCCAGCGCCGCACCCAGGCCACCCAGGATCGCGATCAATCCGAGCCCACCAGCTGCTCGATCGCGACGTTCCAGAAGCGGAGCGCCGGGGCGGCCCGCTCGTAGCCGAGCGAAGAAACGCTTGCGGTGCCGAGCACGAGATGCGCACCGACAGCCGGCGGCAGCCCGCACCAGCGGGCGGCGAGGATCCGGGACAGGTGGCCGTGCCCGAACACCAGGACCGAGCCGTCGACGACCCGGATCCGCTCGATCACCCGATCGGCCCGGGCGGCCGCATCGGCCAGCGACTCGCCGCCGGGCAGCACGCCGGTCCACACCGTCCAGCCGGGCACCTCGCCCTGGATGTCGGCCGTGGTCCGGCCTTCGTAGTCGCCGTAGTCCAGCTCGCGTAGGTCGTCGTCCAGCTCCGGCTCGTCGAAGCCGGCCAGCTCCGCCGTGCGGCGGGCGCGGATGAGCGGGCTGGACAGCACCAGCGCGAACGCCAGGCCCGCGAGCGCGGAACACAGCTCGCGGGCCTGGCGCTCCCCCGAATCGGTCAGCGGGAGATCGGTGCTACTCGTGTGTCTGCCGGCTCTGCTCCATTCGGTCTCGCCGTGCCGGACAAGGATGACCTCGGGACGCGTTGCCATCGGCGATGGAGCTTCCAATCGTGCGGTGCCTGCCGATGGCGAAGTCTAGGGGACGCGCTGCCGCGCCTCGCGGGACGCGGCACGCGCCCGGGCATCGGGGGTTGCCGCCTAGGGGACGCGGCTGCGGCGGCCGCTGAACCCGGCGACAGCGGCGATACCCAGCGCGGCCAGCCCGACCTGGAAGACGATCTCGATCCAGTCCACGCCATCGGTGGTCTTGACGCCGACTTCCTGGGCGATCCAGGTGCCGAGCAGGGCCGCGGCGATCCCGATCACCACGGTGAGCAGGGCGCCGATGTTCTGCCGGCCGGGTAGCACCAACCGGCCCAGGATGCCGATGATGATGCCGATGATGATCGCGCTGATGATGCCTGAAGCCGTCATTGCCTTCTCACTCTCCTTGGGCGAAGGGCAATCAGTCGAAAGGGCAAACAAGGTGTACCGCGATGTTGCCCTTGCAAACGTGTGGAGCCGATAGCGGTCGGCGACCGGCAGCGGCCGCGATCAGCCAGAATCCGGCTGCTGAGCACGATCAGCGAGTGCCGGCTGGCACCGCGGGCACCAGTAGGTGAGCCGATCTCCGAGCACGTCCAGCTCGATCGCCGTCCCGCATCGCCGGCACGGCCGACCCGCCCGCTCGAACACGTAGTTCTGCTCGCCGCGCCGCGGTGATCCGGTAGTGATCTGGGCCCACCGGCCCCGGTTGCTGGCCATCAACCCCTGGGCGAGGGTGACCAGCGCGACCGGGTCGTCGACCGAGCCGACCGGGGCCCACGGCCAGACTCCGGCCAGGAACAGCGTTTCCGCCTTGTACAGGTTGCCGATCCCGGCCAGATTGCGCTGGTCGACGAGAGCTGCGCCGATGGCTACATCTGGGCGGCGGCGCAGCCGGCGGACCGCCTCTGCGGAATCCCAGTCCAGCCCGAGCAGGTCGGGACCGAGGTGGCCGACCAGCCGCTGCTCGTCGTCGGTCCGGACCAGGGCGAGCTCGTGCAGGTGGTAGCCGACCGCCACGGCGGATTCGGTCCGCAGCACCACCCGGATCGTGTGCGTCGGCCGCGCGGCCCATCGCTGACCCGGCGCGAACACCCGCCAGCTGCCGTCCATCCGCAGGTGCGAGTGCAGCGTGCGCGGGCGGGCCGCGGCCGAGTCCAGCCGCAGCAGCAGGTGCTTGCCCCGGCTGCGCGACTCCGCGACGGTCCAGCCGGTTAGGTCGACCGTGGCCAGCTGCGGCACTCGGAAGTCGGAGGACTCCAGCACCTGCCCGGCCAGCGTGCGGTGTAGCAGCTGGGCGGTGTTCCAGACGGTGTCGCCCTCGGGCACCCCGCCATCCTTGCGCAACCACAGCGCCTGGCCGCGGACAGACCGCTCAGTTCGGCGGGCGAGCGATTGCCTCGATCACTGCGCCGGAATCGTCGATCTGCTCACCCCGGCCGATCACGGCCTCGATCCTGCGGTAGATCTCCGCGGCAGCGGCCGAGAAGCCACCCGGCACCCCGGTCGCCGCCATCGTCGCGGCCGCTTGTTCCATCTCTCCGATCCACCGCCATGCCTTTTCAGCCGCTCCCCGGCTGATTCGATCGAGCTCGGCATCGAGATCGATGCCATCCCTGGCCAGCTCGGCGCCCAGGGCCTCGCGAACGCCATACCGCTCGGCCGCTGCTGCCAGCGCCAGCCACAGGGCCGGGACCGCCTTGCTCTGCAATCCGTAGCACGCCTTGAGCGCGCTTGCGCTACCCAGCTGCGCGCCCAACTGGTGCGCGCGTACCGCCGAGCCGACGAACAGGTTCACTACGGCCTCGGCGGCGATCCCGGACGCCCACAGCTGCGTGGTGTCCGGCCGCCAGGCGGGCGGACCTATCACGCAGGCGTCCACCACCCGATCCGGACCGAACAGTGACCCGATCCGCGCGACCGTGCCGGGTGCGACCGCGTTAGCGTCCACGTAGATCGTGGGCCGGCCGTACCCGGCTACCTGCTCGGCCACCTCGAGTGCGGCGGCCGGCGGGCAGATCGACACCACCACGTCCGCGCGGGCCACCAGCTCGGCGATATCGCGGACCGGGACCAGATCGGCCACCTCGGCCCGCTTGGCGGTGGCGTCCGAGCGGCCCTGCGCTGCCCAGATCACCTGACCCGACTGGCCCTTCAACGCCGCGCCCAGCGACGCGCCCATCGCGCCGGGGTGCAGCACGCCGACCACCGGCCGTGCGCCGAGGCCGGCGCCGGGCTCATCCGTCTGCATTTCCCCTCCGTCACTCGAAGCCCGGTCGAACCGTATCCGGGGTGCGGCTGACCGGCAGGCCGCGCCTGGCCGCCGCCGCGGCGAACGCGCTCGCGTCCACGATCGCGGCGCCGCCGTGGTCGTTGTTGAAGAACACGCACACCGGCTCGCCCGCGGTCCATGTTGCCGCCACCCGGTCAACCCAGGACCGGATCGCGGCTTGCCCGTACCGCGGTCTGGGCCGAGCCGTGCCGTGATGCATCCGCAGGTAGCCGAAGCCCGTCGTCCGCCACAGCGGCGTCACCGGGCGCCCGTCCCGGTCGGCCCAGCACAGCGCCGCGCCATGGCGGTCGAGCGTCGCCCGGATCCGCTCGTCCCACCAGGACGGATGACGCGGCTCGACCGCGACCCTGGCCCGGCCGGCGAGCCGGGACAGCACCGCGTCCAATAGCTCGGCGTCCGCGGTCAGGGTGGGCGGCAGCTGGAACAGGACCGGTCCGAGCTTCGCGCCCAGCCCACCAGCCGCCGTCATGAACCGGGACACCGGCTCGACCGGATCGCGCAGCCGGCGGATGTGCGTCAGATACCGGCTCATCTTGACCGCGAACTCGAAGTCGACCGGGGTGCGCTGCCGCCATTCGGCGAATGTCGAGCGCGGCGGCAGCCGGTAGAAGGTGTTGTTGACCTCGACGGCGCGGAACCGCTGGGCGTAGTACTCCAGCCACCGCCGGCTGGCCAGCTCGGCCGGGTAGAACGCCGACCGCCAGTCGCGGTACTGCCATCCGCTGGTGCCGACAATGATCATGCCGAGATCGAGGCTACCGTGCCCGGCTAGCGGCAGGGCCGGGCGGGAAACGGCGGCCACGGCGCGCCGCTACTCCGCCTACCCGATTGGATCGACAACCGCCGCCCCGAGTGCCAGTCTTAGCGGCGTAACCCGAGTGACCGGGCGTCCGGCCCAAGCAGCCGGCGACCCGGCCCACCTTTGTGGAGGTGGCGGTGGTCGGCAAGGTCAGCACGTTCACGGACGATCGCGCGCCCTGCGGGCGCAAGGTCGGCGGCGAATTGGAGCGCGAGGACGACGCCGAGGGCCTGGTCCTGGAGACCATGACGTTCACGTGCGGCTGCCGCCGGATCCGCTCGCAGTACCACGACGGCAGCTTCGACGTCCGAGTCGTGCGCCATGACGGCCGGGTGCTGTCGGACGAGCACAGCGGTGCGCATGAGGGCTGAGATGCCGATAGTTGTCGTCCTACCCGGCCCGGAGGGCAGTCCGGAGGGCATGCCCTGATGACCTTCACCCATGACGTAGTGATCGTTGGCGGCGGTGGAGCAGGACTTCGCGCCGCCATCGCGATTGCGGAGACCGATCCGAGCCTGCGGGTCGCGATCGTTTCGAAGGTCTACCCGATGCGTAGCCACACCGTCTCAGCCGAAGGCGGCGCGGCCGGCGTGATCGCCAGCACCGATACCTACGACGAGCACTCATACGACACCATCTCCGGCGGCGACTGGCTGTGCGACCAGGATGCGGTCGAGGCGTTCGTCGCCGACGCCCCACGCGAGCTGCTCCAGCTCGAGCACTGGGGCTGTCCGTGGAGCCGGCGGGCGGACGGGCACGTCGCGGTGCGCGCGTTCGGCGGCATGAAGAAGATGCGCACCTGGTTCGCTGCCGACAAGACCGGGTTCCACCTGCTGCACACACTGTTCCAGACGTCGCTGAAGTACCCGGGCATCACCCGGTACGACGAGTGGTTCGTCACGAAGCTGCTGGTCGACGATGGTCGGGTCCAGGGCGTGGTCGCGATCGAACTGGCCACCGGACGGATCGAGTCGATCACCGCTCGGGCCGTCGTGCTGACCACCGGCGGGGGCGGCAAGGTGTTCCCGTTCACGACGAACGCGAACATCAAGACCGGCGACGGGATGGCGCTGGCTTACCGCGCCGGCGCTCCGCTGAAGGACATGGAGTTCGTCCAGTACCACCCGACCGGCCTGCCGTTCACCGGCATCCTGATCACCGAGGCGGCCCGGGCCGAGGGTGGCCACCTGATCAACAAGGACGGGTACCGCTACCTGCAGGACTACGACCTTGGTAAGCCGACCCCAGGCCCGGTGTTGCGGAACATGGAGCTCGGCCCGCGCGACCGGCTGTCCCAGGCGTTCATGCACGAAGTGGACAAAGGCCGCACGCTGGACACCCCGTACGGTCCGGTGGTCCACCTCGACCTGCGCCATCTCGGCGCCCGGTTGATTGACACCAAGTTGCCGTTCGTGCGCGAGCTGTGCCTGCGCTACCAGAACATCGACCCGGTCACCGAGCTGATTCCGGTGCGGCCGGTGGTGCACTACATGATGGGCGGCGTACACACCGACATCGACGGCGCGACCCCGCTGGCCGGGCTGTTCGCGGCCGGCGAGGTGGCCTGCGTGAGCATCAATGGGGCGAACCGGCTCGGCTCCAACTCGCTGCCAGAGCTGCTGGTCTTCGGTGCCCGAGCGGGCAAGGCGGCCGCCCGGCACGCTGCCGACCTGGCCGGCACGACACAGGTAGCGCCGGCGCTGGCGAGCCAGGCCGCGGACGAGCGGCGCCGGCTCGAGGCGCTGCTGGCCAAGACCGACGGCCGGGAGCGGATCGCCACCCTGCGTGATGCCATGCACGACGCGATGGAGGCCGGCACCGGCATCTACCGGACGGCGGACTCGATCACGAAGGCGACCGAGACCATCGCCGAGCTGCAGGACCGATATCCGAGCGTCCAGATCGACGACCACAGCCGGACGTTCAACACCGAGCTGGTCGCTGCGCTCGAGCTGTCCCACCTGCTCGACGTCGCCGAGACGATTGTGACCAGTGCCGGCAAGCGGGAGGAGTCGCGCGGGGCCCACCAGCGGACCGACTTCCCGGCCCGCGACGACGAGCGCTTCCTTGCCCACACGCTGGCCGAGCGCGGCCCGGACGGCGGCTGCCAGATCAGCTACCTGCCGGTCAAGATCACCCGATGGCCACCCGGAGAGCGGGTGTACGGAAGGTAGGACTCATGGCGGATCGGATCACGCTAGAGGTGACGCGCTACCGGCCGGAACAGGGCACCGCGCTGGAAGTCGTCGACTACGAGGTCCCGCTGCGCCCGGAGTGGACGGTCCTGGACGGACTGAACTACGTCAAGGACCAGCACGACGGCACGCTGTCGTACCGCTGGTCCTGCCGGATGGGTATCTGCGGCAGCTGCGGGATGACCGTGAACGGCGACCCGAAGCTGAGCTGCGGGACGTTCCTCACCGACTACGCGCCCGGCCCGATCCGGGTCGAGCCGCTGCGCAACTTCCCGGTGATCCGCGATCTGGTGATCGAGCTCGGCGACTTTCTCCGCAAGCTGGTCCGGGTCCAGCCGTGGCTGACCAGGGCCCACAACCGGCCGATCGACGCCGGGGAGTATCTGCAGACACCGTCGGAGCTCGACGACTACAAGCAGTTCAGCATGTGCATCAACTGCATGCTCTGTTACTCGGCCTGCCCGGTCTACGCGCTGGAGCCGACGTTCATCGGGCCGGCCGCGATCGCGCTGGCCCAGCGGTACAACCTGGACTCGCGCGACGAGGGCTCGGCCGCCCGGCTGGACGTGCTCAACGACCACGACGGGGTGTGGGCGTGCACGTTCGTGGGCGAATGCACCACCGCCTGCCCCAAGCACGTAGACCCGGCGGGCGCGATCCAGCGCTACAAGCTGACCGCCGCGCTGGAGTCCATGAAGGGGTACGTGATGCCGCGAGGTGGCCAGTGACCGCGGAGCCGGCGGCCGCGCACCCGGCCGCGGAACCTGTCGCCGGACGGCAGCCGCTGTACCAGCCGAAGGTGTCCCGGCTGTGGTGGCTGCGGCGCCGTTCCTACACGCTGTTCGTGCTGCGCGAGCTGAGCAGCCTGTTCGTCGGCTGGTTCGTCGTCTTCCTGCTGCTACTGATCCGGGCGGTCGGCCAGGGCGAAGCCGACTACCAGCGCTTCCTCGACTGGGCGGCGAACCCGCTGGTGGTGCTGCTGAACCTGATCGCGCTGGGGTTCGTGACTCTGCACGCGGTGACCTGGTTCAACCTCGCGCCGAAGGCGATGGTGGTCAAGGTGCGCGGGCAGCGGGTGCCGCCGCAGATGATCGCCATGTCGCAGTTCGGCGGCTGGGTGTTCGTGTCGCTGGTGCTGGCCGTCGTGCTGGTGGGCCTGCTGTGAGCGGGCGCGGGCGCAAGCGGTCGGCGGAACCGCTGCTGTGGCTGCTGTTCAGCGGCGGCGGGGTGGTGGCCGCGCTGGTTGCCCCGATCTTCCTGCTGCTGTTCGGGCTGGTGTTCCCGCTCGGCTGGATCGACCCGCCGCGGTATGACGACCTGCACGGGCTGATGAGCAACTGGTTGACCCGCATCGTGCTGCTCGGCATCTGCATGCTGTCGCTATTCCACTTCGCGCACCGATTCCGGTACACGCTCTGGGACGGCCTGCAGCTCAAGCACGGCATTCTGACGGTGGCCTGCTACGGCGCCGCGGTGGTCGGGACGGTGCTGGCCGCGCTGCTACTGCTGCAGCTGTAGCCCGATGGCGGCGGCAGTGCGCGGCGTCGAGCGGCCTGGCCGTACCAGCGATCACCGCGATGAGCTGCGCCCGGGAGCCGACACCGATCATCCGGTAGATCTGCCGGTGGCTGCATGGATTGGCGCCGGCTCGCCGGAGCTGGCAGCGGCAACCCGATGCGCAGTAGCTCCACCCAGGGGGTTCTGGTGGCGGGCCGGGAGCGACCCGCCACCGGAACGCGCACGCGTCCCGGAGTGCGTGACCACGCCGGTTAGAGTTCCCGGCCATGAAGCGATTCGTGGTCCTGCTGCGGTTCATCGACAACGAGCGGCGGCTCCAGGTGCGCCCCGCGCATCGGGAGTACCTGCGCGCCCTGCATGAACAGGGCAAGCTGGTCACCGCCGGTCCGTGGGCGGACGACACCGGCGCGTTGCTGATCTATCAGGCCGCGAGCGAGGACGAACTCGACCGGATCATCGCCGCTGACCCGTACACGCCGGAGAACGTGGTCGAGGTCACCATGCGCCGGGAGTGGACGCCGATCGTGCCGTAGCCGGGCACTAGGCTCATCCGTCGAGCGAACCGTATCGGGTAGGCAGAGAAGGGATGCGCAGATGGCGACCGTTCGTACCGCGAACGCGTACTGGGAAGGCTCGCTGATCGACGGCCGGGGCCACGTCTCCCTGGATTCGTCCGGTCTGGCCAGCTTCGATGTGACTTGGGCGGCCCGGACCGAGGCGCCCGGTGGGCTGACCTCTCCGGAGGAGCTGATCGCCGCCGCGCATGCCTCCTGCTTCTCGATGGCGCTCTCGCACGGTTTGGCCCAGGCAGGCACCCCACCCGAGCGCCTGGATACCCGCGCCGACGTCACGTTCCAGCCCGGTGAGGGCATTACCGGCAGCCACATCACGGTGCGCGGTCGGGTGCCGGGCCTGAGCCAGGACGACTTCGTCAGCGCGGCCGAGGCGGCAAAGGTCGGCTGCCCGGTGAGCCAGGCGCTCACCGGCACCACGATCACGCTCGACGCCGCGCTCGCCGACTAGGCGCAAGGGCGGTCCATGGCGGCCGGGATGGCTGCGAACCAGCCGGCGGCGCGCACCATGTGGCGGCTGTACGAGCCCATCCACGCGATCACCTACTTCGCGCCGGAGACTCGGGCCGTCACCGATGCGCTGGGCCTGCGCGGCGGCTGGATGAGTTACTTCGGCTGCCGAGCCGCGCCGCTCGGCCCGGCCAGCGCGGCCCTGGTGACCGCGCTGTTCTACAACTTTCACCCGGCGATGGTGGCCCGGGCCGTGCCCGACGTCTGGGGCTACGCCAGTCCCGAGCAGCTACTCGTAGCCCGGCTGGAGGGCGCGGACGCCGCGATGCGCCGGATCTTCGGCGCTGCGATCGGCACCGAAGCGGTGGCCGAGGCGGCGACGCTGGCCCGGACCGCTGCCGAGGCGACCGACAACGCCGGCCGGCCGATGGGTGCCGCCAACGCCGCCCTACCCTGGCCCGATCAGCCGCATCTGGTCCTCTGGCACGCGACCACTGTGCTGCGCGAACACCGTGGCGACGGCCACGTGGCGGCGCTGGTGACCGCGGGACTCGGCCCGCTGGACGCGCACGTGAGCTTCTCCGCGGTCCGTGCCGACTGGTCGGCCGCCGCGGTGCGCACCTACCGGCACTGGAGCGAGCAGGAGTGGGCCGAGTCCGAGGACGGCCTGCGCGAGCGCGGGTGGCTGGACGAGCACGGCCGGGCCACCGCGGCCGGGCTGCACGGCCGGGCGAACGTGGAGCAGCTGACCGACCGGCTCGCCGAGAGACCGTGGATCGAGCTGGGAACGGTCCGGACCCGGCGGCTGGCCGAACTGTTGCGGCCGCTGACTGCCGCGGTATTCGAGGCCGGCACGCTTCCGGTGCCCAACCCGTGGGGCCTGGCGCCGCCCGACGACTGACCGCTCAATCCGAGCCGTCGCCGCCGGAGCCGGGCTTGAGGCCGGTCAGCCGGCGAAGCACGTCCCACCAGAACGGCGCGCCGAACAGCAGCGCGAGCACGGTCAGCGCGAAGCCGGGCCAGTGCCCGGGATCGGCCAGCCGATCCCACCAGGTCGAGCCGTTCCAGGTCCAGCTCGGGTTTCCTTCGGCCGGCAGCGACAGCGCCACCGGCGAGTTGGTCAGGATCCGAACCAGCGCGGGCGTGCTCAGCACCTCGGTGACGCAGCCGTACGGATCGCTGCGCTGATCGGCTGCGGTCTCCCCGGACCCGGTCGCCACGCAGGTGTCCTGCAGCGCGCGCAGCGCATCCGGATTGCCGGCCGCCACCGCCACCACCTCGCGGCGCAGCGCATCGTCGCGCAGCACCGACTTGCCGAACTCGAGCGCGTCCACGCTGATGACCAGCGTCACGATCACCGCCAGCACCGTCAGCACCCAGCGGACCTGGCGCCGGTACAGCGCGCTCAGGCCGGACATCTCCCCGTCGAACCAGTCGGCGATCCCCTCCCGCAGCTTGTCCAGGTCGTTGTCCACGCTCTGCCATAACGCGGCGAGCGGGCCGTAGATGGCGCTGCCCGCCGATTTGAGCTCGGCCAGGAACGCATCGACACTGCCGTCGTACTCACCGGCCACGATCTCGAGCAGCGCAACCGCGAACCGGTTCGGCGGGACGTTCGACAGGCTGGTGCGCCGGCCGTGGCCCTGGTCGATCGCCCGTAACCGCTCGTAAACCCGGTCGGCCAGCGGTGGCGGCGGCGTGGGCGGTGCAGGCAGGTCGGCCGGTGGCGGCAGCGGGTTGAACGCCGGCCGCGGATCGCCGCCCGGCAGCGCGTTGCGCGGCACCCGCCACAGCACGTCCAGCACCCGGGCCGGCATTCGCGAGCTGGCGCCGTCGAGGCTGTCGACCGGACCGTCCAGCACGTCGCGCAGGTACGCCCACAGGAACTTGCTACGCACGCCGAAGAGCCGGTTGACACCCTCATTGAGGCCACTGACCAGCAGCGAGAGCAGGAAGAACGTGAGCACCAGGCCGATCGCGAGGGCGATGTAGACCGAGTCCACCGGCGTGACCCAACTCCCCTACTGTTCGCTGGAGCCCTGCTCCGGGGTCAGGCCGAGAGCCGCGCCGCTTTCCGGATCGAAGAAGTAGAGCCGGTTCGGATTCAGCGCCAGCGAGATCGGCTGGCCAACGTCGATCGGGGGCTCAGTCGGCAGCCGGACGGTGAACCTGGCCCGGTCCTCGGGCAGCAGCAGCGCGTCATCGGCCGCCTGCGCGTCGACGGCCGCCCTGGTCTCCTCGGTGTCCACTCGCGGCGCATCCACGTCGAAGATCACGTAACGCTCGTCGCCGAGCTCCTCGACGACCTCGGGCACCACCCGAAGCGTGGGCCACCCATTAGCCGAGCCGGCGGCGAACGCAGTCGGGCGCATGCCGAGGATCACCGACCGGTCCGTCCCGGCCAGCGGGGAGCCGGCGGGCAGCGGGATCCGGGTGCCGGAAAACGAGACGGTGCTATCGGCCACCCGCGCCTGCACGAAGTTCATCGACGGCGACCCGATGAATGCGGCGACGAACAGGTTGACCGGATACCGGAACAGCCGTTGCGGCGTATCGAACTGTTGCAGAGCCCCGTCGCGCAGCACCGCCACCCGCTGCCCGAGCGTCATCGCCTCGATTTGGTCGTGGGTCACGTAGACGGTGGTCACGCCCAACCGCTTGTGCAGCAGCGAGAGCTGGGCGCGCATGCTGACCCGAAGCTTGGCGTCCAGGTTGGACAGCGGTTCGTCCATTAGGAACACCCGCGGCTCCCGCACGATCGCGCGCCCCATCGCCACGCGCTGGCGCTGCCCACCGGACAGTGCGCCCGGGCGCCGCTCGAGCAGGTGCTCCAGCCCGAGCACGTTGGCTACCTCGGCCACCCGGCGCCTCCGCTCGGCCTTCTCGGTGCGCCGCATCCGCAGCCCGAAGCCGAGGTTGCGACGAACCGACATGCGCGGGTAGAGCGCGTAGCTCTGGAACACCATGGCCACGTCCCGGTGCTGCGGGAGCTGGGTGGTGACGTCCCGGTCGCCGATCCGGATCCGGCCGGCACTCACCTCCTCCAGCCCGGCGATCATCCGGAGCACCGTCGACTTGCCGCAGCCGGACGGACCGACCAGCGCGACGAACTCGCCCGGCTGCACGGACAGCGACACATCCTTGACCGCCTCGACCCCGCCCTTGAACCGCTTGGTCACGTTGACCAGCTCGATGCCCGAGGGTTCCTGGGCGATGGGGCCGACCGGGGTGATCGGCGTACCCGTGACAGCGCTGTCCTCCACATCCGCGGACACCGGCGCGACGTCCTCTCGATCAGTAGCCATCGGTCATCCCTTCAGCGCGCCGGCCATCAGACCGCGCATGAAGAAGCGACCCATCAGGATGTAGACCAGCAGGGTCGGGATGCTGGCCAGCAGTGCGGCGGCCATCGCCTCGTGATACGGCACGACCTGTCCTCCGGCGACATTGTTGAGCGCGACGGTAACGGGCCAGTGGTCGGGGTTGGTGAGCACCAGGCCGAACAGGAAATCGTTCCAGGCCGAGGTGAACTGCCAGATCACCGAGACCGCGAACGCCGGCACCGCGATCGGCAGCGCCACGAACAGGAACGTCCGTATCATCCCGGCGCCGTCGACCTGGGCGGCGTCGATGAGCTCGTCGGATATCCCGGTGAAGTAGCTGCGGAAGATCAGCGTGGTGATCGGCAAGCCGTAGATGATGTGCGCCAGGATCAGCCCGTTCAGCCCGCCGAGCAGATGTAGATCGCTCATCGCCTGCCGCAGCGGGATGAGGATGGCCTGGTAGGGAATGAACATGCCGAACAAGATCAGCGGGAATACGATGTCGGCCCCGGGAAAGCGCCACTTGGACAGCACGAAACCGTTCGCTGCGCCGAGGAACGAGGAGATCAGGGCGGCCGGGATGGCCATGGCCAGGCTGTTGCGGAAGCCGTCCTCGAGCTTTGGCCAGACCGTGCGATAGGTGTCCAATGACAGCGAGTCGGGCCACTCCCACATCCGCGACGGGCTCACCTGCGCCAGGTCCTTGAACGCGGTGATCAGCAACACGTAGACCGGCAGCAGGAACACGCAGACCAGCGCGAACAGAGTGATGTACCGGGCCGTGGTGGTATAGCCGGCCCACCTAGACCGGATCCGGACCGGCATGTCCGCGGCGTTCGGGCCGGCCGGGACCGCCACCGGGGCGGGTGGGGGCGGCGTCGCGGTGGTGGTCATTTGCGTCGCTCCGACCGCATCGAGTACCAGATGTACGGCACGATCACGACCGCGATGCCTACCACCAGCAGCGTCGCGATGGCCGCGCCACGGGAGAAGAAGAAGCCGTCGAACGTGGTGAACCACATGTAGAGCGCCGGTGTCTCGATCTTGCGGCTCTTCGGATCCATCGCATAGATGAGGTCGAACGTCTTCAGCGAGATGTGCGCGAGGATGACAATCGCGGCCATCACCACCGGCCAGAGCATCGGCCCGACCACGTACCAGAAGACTTTCGGTTCGGAGGCGCCGTCCACCCGGGCTGCCTCCCGCAGGTCGTCCGAAACGCCGCGGATACCGGCCAGGAACAGCGCCATGATGTAGCCGACCAGCGCCCAGCCGGCGGCCAGGGCAACCGCGGCCATCGCGAACACCGTGTTGGACTTGAACCAGTCGTTGGCCAGGAAGCCGAGCCCGGCTTCGCGAAACAGCTTGTTCAGCCCGGTCTCCTGCGCGCCGGACGCGTTGCTCAGCAGCCAGCGCCAGATCACCGCGGTCGCGATGAACGAGATCGCCATCGGGAACAGCAACACGCCGCGGAAGAACCCCTCCGCCTTGACCCCGCGCTCGAGCAGCAGTGCGAGCAGGAACCCGGCGACCAGCGCACCCCCGACGAAGATCAGTGTGAACACCACGACGTTCTTCACATCGCCGGTGAACCGGGCGTCGTGGGCGAGCCTGCTGTAGTTGTCGAATCCGACGTAGTCATAGCGCGGCGCCAGTCCGCGCCAGTTGCTGAGCGAGACCTGGACGTTCCGCCCCAGGAACCCGTACACGAAGATCCCGAGCGCGATCAGCGACGGCAAGATGAGCAGGAAGCCTGGAGCCCAGCGGCGGAGCCGATACATCGCACCTCACTGTTCCCGGAGCGGATCCCCAGTCGGTTCCGAGCCTTGTTCCGAACCAGCGCCGAAGCCGCCGATTGCGGGTGACC
>DATAFN010000175.1:0-2767 GCA_036257435.1 Actinomycetes bacterium | reverse complement strand
CCGCGCGGTGCGGGTCACGGCCTTGCGCGGCAGGTCGGTCACGTCCGGCATTGTCTCCTGTGTCCGCTCCCGGCCGCCCCTGGTATCGGCACGACGCTCATGATCGACTGGAATATGGCCCCCGCAAGGCGTCGCCAGGGTTCGTCGAGAACCTCGACGAAGCTCGCCCCGTATCGCGCCAAGCGCGACTTCGATCAGACCCCCGAGCCGTCCGGCGCGACGTCGGCCGCCGGCGGCGAGACTCGTCGGTTCGTCGTGCAGCGGCACCGGGCCCGCCGGCTGCACTACGACCTGCGCTTCGAAATCGACGGCGTCCTGGTGAGCTGGGCGGTCCCCCGGGGTCCGACCCTGGACCCACGGGCTCGGCGGATGGCCGTCCACGTGGAGGACCACCCCATCGAGTACCTCGACTTCGAGGGCGTCATCCCGTCCGGCGAGTACGGCGGTGGTGACGTGATCGTCTGGGACCTCGGCACCTGGGAACCGTACGGGACCGACCAGCCGGCCGCGGCGGTCGCGACCGGCGAGCTGCACGCTGAGGTACATGGCCAGAAGCTGCGCGGGCGGCTGGTGCTGGTGCGGCGCGGAGACGACCGGTCGGGCAAGGAGCAGTGGCTGCTCCTGCACAAGCGGGACGAGCACGCCGTGGAAGGCTGGGACCCGGAGGACCACCCGCGATCGGTGCTCAGCGGGCGGACCAACGACGAGGTCAAGGCCGACCCGGAGCGGCTGTGGCGCTCCGAGCTGCCCGCGGCCGAGGCGTCGATCCTCCTCCGGCCACCGAGCGTGGCCGGACCCAGCGATGACGAGCTGGCCGCGCTGGATGCGATGGGATCGCACGGTTCCTGGGACGTGTTCGGCCGACGGCTGAGGCTGACGAACCTCGACAAGGTGCTGTTCCCGGCCCGGGCTCGCGAGCCGCCGGTCACGAAACGGGAGTTCGTGCGATACGCCGCCCGGATCGCCCCGGTCGTGCTTCCCTACCTCGCGGGCCGTCCGCTCAACATGCACCGCTATCCCAACGGCGCGGATGCCGCGGGGTTCTGGCACAAGCAGCTACCGCAACACGCGCCGCAGTGGCTGCAGCGGTGGGACAACCCCGAGGCCGATCCGGGTGAGACCACGACATACCTGGTGGTGAGCGAGGCGGCGGCGCTGGTCTGGGTGGCCAACTTCGGCGCGCTGGAATGGCATGCCTGGACCTCGCGCGCCGATCAACCACACCGGCCGACGTACGCCCTGGTCGACATCGACCCCGGCCCGGCGACCACGTGGGATGACGTGCTGACGCTGGCCCGGCTGCATCGCACCGCACTGGCCCACCTCGGGGTGCGAGCGCAGCCCAAGCTCACCGGACGGCGCGGCATCCAGATCTGGATCCCGATCACCCGCGGCCCGAGCTTCGCGCAGACCCGGGCCTGGGTGGAGCAGCTGTCGCGGACCGTCGGGGCGGTGATACCCGAGCTGGTGAGCTGGAAATGGGGGGTCCGCGAGCGCGGTGGCCAGGCCCGGCTGGACTACACGCAGAACGCGATCAACAAGACGCTCGTGGCGCCTTACAGTCCGCGGCCGGCCGCCGGCGCTCCGGTCTCGACGCCGATCGACTGGGACGAGCTCGACGACCCGTCACTTCGACCCGACGGGTTCACGATCCGGTCCGTGCTCGACCGGCTGGCCGATCGTGGTGATCCGTTCCGCTCGGTGCTGTTGGGTGAGCAGACCTTGCCCAGCCTCCGCTGACCCGAGATGGCGGCCGGTTATCAGGCCGCCCAGGTGCAGCCGCAGGCCGGGTGCGGCTGCCAGCTCCGACGACGCGGCAGGCCGAATGGCAGCGAAGTCTCCACGGTGCCGTCGACGGTGGCGGGGATGAAACCGTCGAGATGGGCCAGTACGTGCTGGGCCGCGAGCGCCGCGACCTGAGCCGCCAACGTGACATCACAGGCTGCCAAGCCGTTGGGCTGGCCGTCGGCTTGGGCCACGACCCGGGGCCAGGCCGGGTCGCGGTCCGCCCGGTGCAGGTCGTGGCATCGCAGGCAGGACGACTGACCGGGGAGCACCAGCGGCCCCACCACACCGGACGTCTCGATCACCCGGGCGATCAGATGCGGCACGCCATCGCGCAGCAGCGCCACCGCGTCATGGCGGGCGGTGCCCGCCGTTGGCGCCAGCACGACCAGGTCCGGGTCGCGGCCCCGCTGGTCGGCCGCTTCGGGCAGCACCGCGGACAACGCGAGCTCACGCGGGACACCGGCGTCGCGCAGGCTGAGACCGCCCGGCGTCACATCGCGCGCCATGGTGCGGCCGCCGTCCGCCACGCTGACCCGACCGACACCGGCGGCGGCGAGCAGCCGGGCGATCACAGCGCCGATCCGGCCGGCGCCACGCACCTCGACGGCTGCCCGGCGTCGGGCCGCGAGCGGCTCCTCGCGGGCGGCCGGCGCGATGGTGAGCAGGCTCAGGCTGGCCCGGTCGGGCGCGAGGGCGTCGTCGGGATCGTCCGGGCGAACCCGGTCACCGTCGAGCAGCACACCGGCACCGTCGAGGATCTCGATCAACCGGTCCGCGGCGATCGGGTCGCCGCCGGCCCGGTGTGCGATGGCACGCAGTGCGGGGAGATCGTGAACACCGTCGATCGAGCGGAACACCGCGACCTCACCCGGGCCCAGGCCGGTGAGCACGACCGCGTGCGACGGGTTGAGCCCGATCTGGACCGTGCCGGGATCGCGCCAGACTCTGGCCAGCGCGGGGTGAACGAGCGGGCGCATGG
>DATAFN010000342.1:0-2343 GCA_036257435.1 Actinomycetes bacterium | reverse complement strand
GCCCGGAGTGCAAGGAGATCTGGGAGCAGCTGCCGCCCGGCGACGAGCGCGGATCCGACTCCTGACCTCGGTCCGGGGACGGAGCCGGTAACGGACCGCGGGCCGATGCGGCTCGTACCCGCCACCACCTAGGCTGGCCGGGTGACCTCCCCGGCCCACTCGACTCCCGCGAGCACGGCCGGAAGTCCCGGCATCCTCGCCCGGCAGTACCGCCCGGTGACCTTCGGGATCTTGTCGTTCGTGCTGCTGTTCGCGTTCGAGGGCATGGGCGTGGCGACCGTGATGCCGCTGACCGTGGACGAGCTCGGCGGCCTTCCGTACTACGCGTGGTCGTTCTCCGGCTACTTGATCGCCAGCATGTACGGGATGGTCGTGTCCGGCGAGATGAGCGATCGGCGCGGGCCGCGGCCGTCGTTCATGCTCGGTGTCGGGTTGTTCGTCGCCGGGCTGCTGATCGGCGGCGCCGCGGAGAGCATGCTGATGTTCATCGTGGCCCGCGCGATCCAAGGGGTCGGCGGTGGGATGGCGATCGTCGCGCTCTACGTGCTGGTTGGCCGGGTCTACCCGGACGACATCCGGCCCAAGATGTTCGCTGCGCTGGCCTACGCCTGGATCGTGCCTGGCCTCCTCGGGCCGTTCGTGGCCGGATGGATCGCCGAGACCTGGTCCTGGCGCTGGGTGTTCCTCGGCGTGCCGATGTTCGTGATCCCGGTGCTGTTCCTGTTGATGCCGCGGCTTCGCGGCTTCGAGCCGGACGAGGAGGTCCCGCCGCGGGCGCAACGCAAGCGGCTGGCCCTGGCTGCCGCGGTGGGCGCCGGGCTGCTGCAGTACGCCGGCCAGCAGCTGCGCTGGTACAGCCTGCTTATCGCGGCCGCGGCGTTCGCGCTGTTGGTGTCGAGCGTGCCGAAGCTGCTGCCGCGCGGGACGCTGCGATTCCGCCGCGGCATCCCGACCATCGTGGCCATGCGTGGCGTGCTCGCCGGTGCGTTCTTCGGCGCCGAGAGCTTCGTTCCGCTGATGCTGGTCAGGGAGCGGGGTCTGTCCGCGCAGACGGCCGGGCTGGTGCTCACCGGAGCCGCAGTCAGCTGGTCGCTCGGCTCCTGGTACCAGGGTCAGCAGCACCGGCGCCTGCGTCGCGACCAGCTGGTGCCGCTCGGCTCCGCGCTGGTGGCGATCGCGATTTTGTCCCTCACACTGGTGCTGATCCCAGCGGTTCCGCCCCTGCTTGCCGCGCTCGCCTGGGCGACGGCCGCGGTCGGGATGGGGATGTCGATCGCGAGCCTGTCGGTGCTGCTGTTCGAGCAGTCACCGATCTCGGAACAGGGCACGAACTCGGCCGCCATCCAGGTCAGCGACGCGCTCGGCTCGATCGTATTCGTCGGTCTGGCAGGAGCCATCTTCGCCGCGACCTACAGCACCGCGGGTAAGGCGACGTTTGCCGCGATCTACTTGGTGATGGCCGGTCTCGCGATTGTGGGCGCGCTCCTGGGTGGCCGGGTCCGGCCGGCCGGTGCGACGCGAGAGATGTCGACGGTCGTCGCGGCGGCGGCTCAGTAGTGATCGTTGGACGGCCACTAGGCGCCGCCGGGCGGCCCACTAGGCGCTCCTGGGTGCCGGCTTCTCGTGCGGCGGGAGTCCCAGGTAACTGCGAGCGATCATCTGGATCCACTGGTAGACCGCATCCTCGTTCGGAGCCAGCGGTCCCGGCCTGAAGTGCGGCGACGCCAGCCCGCGCTGCACCGACTCGCAGGCGGCCCAGTCCTGCCGGTTGGTGCGGTCCCAGAACTCGACCGCGTAATCGGGGTCGTCCACCTCGGGTGGGAACAGCCACGCACACTCGACCCAGGTGCGATCCGGTGCGAGCGGCAGCAGCCGGTGCGTCATCACATAGTCCGGGTGCAGCGACAGCAACAGGTTCGGGAACAGTCCGAGATACAACACGTGCCGCTCGTCGACGCCTGGCAGCAGCACCCCGCCGGACTGCCCGGACAGCGACATCGTCGCGGCCTGGTCGGCGAGATCCATCGAGCCGCCGATCCAGGCACCGGGCCGATCCCAGTTCTCTCCGCTGTTCGGCGGCGAGACCCGGCACAGCTCGGGATGGATCATCGGGCAGTGGTAGCACTCGTGGTAGTTCTCGACCAGGACCTTCCAGTTCGCCGCCACGTCGTACGAGTGCACGGCACCTACCCGCAGCTCGGCCGGAGCGTACGGCCGCACCAGCCCGGCCAGGTCGCCCAGGTGGGTCTCGAACGGCACCGCGGTCGCGGTCGCGTTTACGAACAGCCAGCCGTGCCAGTTCACCACCGGCAGCTCGACCAGGCGATGCGCGGCCGGCTCGAA
>DATAFN010000020.1:0-15760 GCA_036257435.1 Actinomycetes bacterium | reverse complement strand
GGTCGGTGAACAGGTCGCCGTAGTTCTCCAACCCGACGAACGCGTTACCGGCCGCGTCGTAAAAGCTGCGCCAGATCGTGTAGCCGATCGGGTAGACGACCATCGCGCCGAGCAGGATCAGCGCGGGCAGCAGGAACAGCCACGCCCACGTGCTGCCGGCCCGGTCCGGGTCCCGATGCTTCGCCCTGCGGGGGATCGGGATGCCGGGGATCGACACCGCGTCGTCGCGGGCCGTAGCCACGCCGCCGTCCGCTTCCTCGGCGGCGTGGCGATGCCGACCGGCCGAGGCGGGCTCTTCGCCCGCCCCGGTCGTCGTTACGTCCCGATCGGCCATAGCGGATCAGTTGCCGAAAGCCTTGGCGGCTTCCTTCTCCAATGCGGCTGCAGTGCCTTGGGGATCCGACGTGTCGCCCAGGAAGTCCTGCAGGATCTTCCACTCGCCCTTGCCCACGGTGCCGCCGAAAGCGGCCGGAGCCAGGTCGGACATGTCGAAGCGGAAGTTGTCTCCGGCCGCGACCAGCGCCTCACCGATGGACCGGCTCACGTCGTCGGGGTAGACCGCCGGGTCGACGTTCTTGTTCGGCGAGGTGAACCCGCCGGCCTTGGCCCAGATCTCCCCTGCCTCCTTGGACGCAAGGAACTTCAGCAGCTCGAAGGAAGCCGGCTTGTCGGTCAGTGCGACCGCGACGTCACCGCCGCCAACCACCGCCGGCGAGTCACCGGCCTGCGGGAACGAGAAGAAGTTCGCGTCCGTGCCGACCTTCGCCGACGTCTCGCTGGAGATCACACCGGCTACGAAGTCGCCCTCGTAGACCATCGCTGCCTTCGGGTTCTCCGCGAACACATCGGTGACGGAGGTCGGGAAGTCGGTCTGCAGCGCTCCCTTGGCGCCGCCGGCGATCAGATCGTTGTTGCCCCAGAGCTGGGCCAGCGTCTCCAGCGCGGTCACCACCGACTCGTCGGTCCACGGGATCTCGTGCTTGGACAGCTGGTCGTACTTCTCCGGGCCGGCCTGGCTGAGGTAGACGTTCTCGAACCAGTCGGTCAGCGTCCAGCCGTCGGCGCCGCCGATCGACACCGGAGTGATCCCGGAGTCGGAGATCGTCTGCGCGGCGGTCACGTACTCGTCCCACGTCGCGGCCGGCTGCACGCCCGCGTTCTCCAGCGCCGCCACGTCGTACCACATGGTCGACTTGTTGGCGGCCTTGAAGTAGACGCCGTACAGCTGACCGTCCACCGACGCAAGATCGGCCCAGACGCTGGCGAAGTTGTCGCTGACCGCCTGTTTTACGTCGTCCGGCGCCGGCTTGAGCGCGCCGTCCGCAACCAGCTGAACGAGCACGCCCTGTTGCGGCAGGACCGCGACGTCCGGCGGCGCACCGCCCTGGATCTTGGAATCGAGGAACGTGCTGACATTGTCGCCGGTTGGCGTGTACGTCACCGTGGCGCCGGTCTGATTGCTGAACTCATCGAGCACCTTGGTGAAGTTGTCCTTCTCGGCTCCGGTCCATACCGCCGCAACCTCGATGGTCTGCCCTTGCAGATTGGCAGCTGAGGGGCTCGCGGCGCCGCCACCGCCCTCGTCGTCGCCGCCGCACGCGGCGGCGGCGAGCGCGAGAGCAAATACGGCCGGGAGCAGTCGCGCAGTCCGTTTCATGAAGGTGTCTCTCCTGTCGATTTCGGTGTCTCATCCCCCCAAATTGACAACCCGGTCTCCGGGTCGAAGTAGTGCAGCCGATCGGTAGCCACGTGCACGGTTACCGGTTCGCCGTGACGGGCTGCCGTGCGCGGGCTGAATCTGGCGATCATGTCGGTCTTCCCCGCCTCGTCCAGCGCGCCGAGCACGTCGGTGCCGACGTCCCTGGCCAGTTCCTTGGTGTCGTCGGTGACCACCATCGGCGCGTCCAGGACGAAATGCACGAGCACGTCCGATCCCATCGCCTCCACCAGGTCGGCGGTGGAGCGCAGAGTGGTGTTGTCCGGACTGCTCATCAGCGTGGCATCCTCCATGTCCTCCGGGCGGATCCCTACTCCGAGGGGGCGCCCGAGGTAGCCACGCAGATCCGGTCTGGCCTCGAAGACGGCCTTGTCCACCCGCAGCGTCTGACTGCCTAGCTTCAGATCCAGCCCGTCGTCGCTGCTCTCGGTGAGCTCGCCCTGGATGATGTTCATCGCCGGCGAGCCGATGAAGCCGGCGACGAACAGGTTCACCGGGTGGTCGTAGAGCTCTTGCGGCGGTGCGACCTGTTGCAGCTCGCCCTTCTTCATCACCGCGACCCGGTCGCCGAGCGTCATCGCCTCGGTCTGGTCGTGTGTCACGTAGATGGTGGTGACCCCCAGGTCGCGCTGGATCCGGGCGATCTCGGCGCGCATCTGGACGCGAAGCTTTGCATCCAGGTTCGACAGCGGCTCGTCCATGAGGAACGCCTGCGGCTCGCGCACAATCGCGCGGCCCATCGCCACCCGCTGCCGCTGCCCGCCGGACAGGTTGCGCGGCTTACGGTCGAGATATTCCTCCAGACCGAGGATCCGGGCCGCGTCGGTGACCCGCCGCTTGATGTCGCCCTTCGGCAGCTTGCGCAGTTTCAGCCCGAAGCCGATGTTGTCACGGACTGATAAGTGCGGATAGAGCGCATAGCTCTGGAACACCATCGCCACATCTCGGTCCCGGGATGGAACCCGGTTGACCACCCGATCACCGATGCGGACCTCGCCCTCACTGATGGACTCCAACCCGGCGACCATCCGCAGCGCCGTGGTTTTGCCACATCCGGACGGACCGACCAGCACGAGCAGCTCGCCGTCCGCGATTTCGAGGTCCAGATCCCGGACCGCGCGGGTCCCATCGGGATACACCTTGCCGATATCTTCAAGAACCACTTCAGCCACGGACTGCTCCCGCCGCCACGCGTGCTCGCCCCAGTAGGCTCAGTCTGCCTTCCCTGATCAGCGGTGACAATGCTGGCTAGATCAATTCCGTAACGGAATCGTGACCGCCGGCCGCGGGATCGCCGATCACCTGCTCAGCATCTGAGACGGCGGCCTGTTCGGCCAGCCATGTGTCGTGCGCCGCCCGGGTGCGCGACCACAGCGCCGCACGCTCGGGCGCAGGGACGTCGGCAAGGTCGAGCCCGAAAAGATCGGCCAGCACGCTGAACCACTCGGTCGCGGTCGTTAGCTCCCGATTGTGGCGCGCGGTGGCGGTGAATGTGGTCAAAGTGCAGCCTCGGACGATGTCGACGCCGGTCGCGTGCCGGCGCTGCGCGGTGAGCATGCGGACGAAGCCGGACTCCGGTGCGGTCGACAGCCACTCGTGCATCGGGGCGAAGTCGTCGACGGTCGCGATCCCCGGCTCGAAATCCATCCCGGCGAACCCGCCGCTCGGGTCGTGGTCGAACCGCCATCCTCCGGGCGCGAGGTCCGATCCGGTCAGCCGGTAGCCGAACCCGCTCTGGAGGTACGTACCGGCCCGCAGCGGCAGTGGTTGGTAGAGCGCATCGCCCAGGCCGACATCGACGAACCAGTCACCGGCCGGCTGGTCCGGATCGGGCAGCCCGGCCACGGTGAGCGCGAGGTGATTGGCGGTGATCCCGGGCTCCCCGCCGTGGCGCTGCACCCCGCCGCGATGCCAGCTCACCCGGTACCCAAGCGCCCGCAACAGTACCGAGAACGCGCCGTTGAGGTGGTAGCAGTAGCCGCCGCGGCGGCGCCGCACGATCCGGTCGGCCGACTCGTACGGGTCGACCGTGGTCGGGCGACCAAGGTGGATCTCCAGCGTCTCGTACGGAATGCGAGTGCTGTGCGCGGCATGCAGCGCGCGCAGCGCGTCGATCGACGGCGGACCGGGATCGGTGACACCGAGCCGGCGCAGGTAACCGGGAACGTCCAGGGTCGGCACCCCGGCGAGGCTACCTCAGCCCGGTCCGCTGCCTCCGCCGCCATCTCCGCCATCGTCTCCGCCGTCGGGCCCGCTGTTACTGCCCCGATCGTCGTGCTCGGTATGCAGGGTGGGAACTCCCGACCGGCAGCTGATCTCCAGCTTGTACCGGTCATCGTTGGACTCGAACTCGACCTCGGCCGTCGTAGCCGGTCCACGGTCCCAGTGCTCCACCCGGAACCCGATCGCCGGGCTCCACGACTCCAGCGTGACCAGGCCACCGGCACAGGTAGCGATCACTGTTCCGCCGTCCGAGCCGAGTACCCGCGGCTGCCCGTCGGCACTCTCGGAGTGCGTTGGGGTGCGCGACGGGTCGGGCGAGGTCGTGGTGGTCGGACCGGTCGGTGCCGACGTTGGCGTCGCGTTCGGGGCGACGGTTCCACTGGCCAGCTGGCGGCGGACCTGCTCGGCGGACATCGGATTGACTACCGGGTCGCCGATGCTCGAGCCGACCAGGGTGACCGCGGCCATACTGATCCCGAACGCGGCCGCGGTGACCGCTACCCAGCCGAGCAGCCCGGAATACCGATGCATCCGCCCACTGTGCCAAGGGCGAGGCTAAGGCTGGGTTAAGACAACCTATCCGTACTCACTTGGGCCGCTCTGTGGCGGCGCGAGCGGCACCGGCACCGCTACCGTCGCGGTATGGCGCAGGTGCTGCTGGTCGAGGACGACCCAACGATCCGGACCGCGCTGTCCCGGTCGCTGGCCGAGCGCGGGCACGCGATCACCTCGGCACGGTCCGCGTTGGACGGCCTGCGGCTGGCCGTCGAGGGTCAGCCGGACCTGGTCGTGCTCGACCTCGGGCTGCCGGACCTGGACGGCCGGGAGATGCTGCGGATGCTGCGCGCGGTCACCGCCGTCCCGGTGATCGTGGCGACCGCGCGTGATCAGGAGGCCGAGATCGTTGCGGTGCTCGACGCCGGCGCCGACGACTACCTGACCAAACCGTTCAGCGCATCCCAGCTGGACGCTCGGATCAGGGCGGTGCTGCGCCGGGTGCAAGCCGACCGCGCGGCCGAGCCGGTCGTGGTCGGGCAGCTGCGAATCGACGCCGCAGCCCGCGAGGTCACCCTGGCCGGGCAGCCGGTAGAGCTCAGCCCGCGCGAGTTCGATCTGCTGTACTACCTGGCCGGCCGAACCGGCGAGGTGATCACCAAACGCGAGCTGCTCACCGAGGTCTGGCGGCTTCCGTACGGCGGTGCCGACAAGACCGTGGACGTCCACCTGTCCTGGCTGCGGCGCAAGCTCGGCGAAACCGCACAGGAACCCCGCTACCTGCACACCGTGCGTGGAGTCGGGGTCAAGCTGGTCGACCCGGCCGAATGAGAAACCAGCTGCGCCTGCTGGTGGCGGCAACGATGTCCGCCGTGCTGATCGCGTTCCTGGTGCCGCTCGGATTGCTGATCCGCACGATCGTCGCGGACCGGGTCGCCAACACCGCCAACCGGCAGGTGCAGACGCTGACCCCGCTGGTCGCCACGGCGAACCGGGCCGACCTCGAGCTCAGCGTGCAGCGCGCCAGTGTCGACAGCGGCTACCCGGTCTCCGTGTTCCTTCCGGACGGCGGCACCGTCCTCGGGACGCCGGTGCCGCGCTCGGCTGCGGTGGAGCTTGCCGCCGCCCAGGGGCGGAGCCTGACCGCCGATACTGCCGGCGGCCGGGAGATCGTGGTCGCCGTTCAGGGCCTGCCGGGGGGCACCGCGGTGGTGCGTACCTTCGTCAGTGACGCGCAGCTGCGCGCCGGGGTGAGCCGGGCCTGGCTGGTGCTGGCACTGCTCGGTCTCGCACTTCTCCTGGTCGGCCTGCTGGTCGCCGATCGGCTGGCGCGGTCAATGTCCCGGCCGGTGGAGGAGCTGGCCGCGGTCTCCCGCCGGCTCGCCGCCGGAGAGCTGACCGCGCGGGCCGGCTCCACCGGACCGGAGGAAATCCGGGCAGTCGCGGCTGCACTCAACGAGCTCGGCAGCCGGATCCGCGGGCTGGTCACACACGAGCGGGAGCGCGTGGCCGACCTGTCCCATCAGCTGCGCACCCCGCTGACCGCGTTGCGGCTCGAAGCCGAGGCCCTGAGTGATCGGGCCGAGGCCGAGCGGGTGACTACCGCGGTGGACGCGCTGGAACGGACCGTGACCCGGGCGATCGAGCAGGCTCGCCGGCCGGTCGCGCCGGATGCGGCGCAGTCCGATGCAGCGGCAGTGGTGGCCCAGCGGGTGCAGTTCTGGTCGGTGTTGGCCGAGGACCAGCGCCGGCAATGCGTCACCGCGGTCGCCACCGGGCCGCTCCTCGTCGCCGTTGCCGCCGACGAGCTCGCGGCCTGCGTGGACGCGCTGCTCGGCAACGTGTTTGCGCACACTCCGGAGGGTGCCGGGTTCAGTGTCGAGCTGACCCCGGCCGGCCCGGGCGGGGGCGCGGTTCTGGTAGTGGCCGACGAGGGGCCGGGGTTCGACTTGACCGACCCCACCCGCCGCGGCGCTAGCGGCGCCGGCTCGACCGGGCTCGGGCTGGACATCGTGCGCCGGGCTGCGGAAGCGTCCGGCGGCCGCCTCGCGGTCAGCGCCGCTCCGGACGGCGGCGCTCGGGTGGTCGTCGAGCTCGGTGCGCCCTTAGCCGGCCGTTAACGGACCGGCAGCGCGACCCTATCCAGATGTGCAGCACGCTCGATCTCGTAACCAGACACCACGACGAGAGAGAGCAGATCATGCGACGGGCAGCGGTAGTGACAGCGATGGCAGGTAGCGCGATCGCCGGGCTTATCTTGGGCGGCGTCGGCATCGCCGACGCGCAGGACAACCGGCGCAGTAGCGACGATTCGGTCCCGGCGAACGCGGATACCCAGATCAGCCAGGCGCAGGCCGAGGCGATCGCGATCCTCGCCGTCGGCGGCGGCCAGGTCGAGAAAACCGAGCTGGAGTTCGAGGACGAGGGCCTGCAGTGGCAGGTCGACGTCATCAAGGGCGGCACCGAGTTCGACGTACGGATCGACGCCACTACCGGCGCGGTGGTCCGGCTGCGCACCGACGACGGGAACGTGAACCTGAACGCGGACGACAACGGGGTGAACGAGGACGATGGCGAGGTCGACGACCGCGGCCAGGACGAGGTCGACGATCACGGCGACGACCACGGCACCCACGACCGCAGCGGTCCCGGTGACGGGTCCGGCGGACACGACAACAGCGGGCCCGGTTCCGATAGCTCCGGCTCCGGCTCGGGCGGCTAGGTAACGGCGGGGTGGCGGTCGCAGGAATGGCACCGCCACCCCGCCGTTCCTCTCCTCCCCGACCCCACTTGACTGGCTTACTCCTGCGGGTTCGAGTTGTGAAGAGCTAGATCGGGTATGCGCCGCCAATCGGACGGTTCAGCCCACCGAGCTGTATGCCACCACTCCGCGCCGCAGCCGATCCACGGCCTGCTCGGCGGTCGACCTGGCCGCCGGGTCGGCGCTTGCGTCGACGATCTGGCCGAGCAGGTCGATGAGCTGGCGCACCCAGCGGACGAAATCGCCAGCCGGCAGGTCGGACTCGGACAGCACCTTCTCCAGCGGCACGTTCGACGCCCACCGGTACGCGGCCCAGGCAAAGCCGAGGTCGGGCTCCCGCTGGAAATCCAGCCGGTGGTCCTTCTCGAGATCGTCCAGCTGTGCCCACAGCTTCACCATCGCGGCCAGCCGATCCCGCACCTGACCGGGCGGCAGCCGGGGCGGGCCGACGTCGTCGGACAACCTCGCCTCGTACACCAGCGCGGACACGCAGGCGGCTAGCTCGGCCGGGTCGAGCCCGTCCCACAGACCGTGCCGCAGGCTCTCCGCGGCGAGCAGGTCTAGCTCGGTGTAGAGCCGGGCCAGTTGGGTGCCCTCGGCGGTGACCGTATCGCCGGCCAGGTGACCAAGCGACTCCAGCACGGTGCACACCCGGTCGAACGTGTGCGCGATCGTGTTGGTACGGCTCTCAATCCGGCGCTGCAGTGCCTCGGTGTCGCGACGCAGCCGCAGGTAGCGCTCGGCCCAGCGAGCGTGATCTTCGCGATCGGGACAGCCGTGGCACGGATGCGCCCGGATCGCGGCCCGCAGCCGCAGGATCTCGGCATCGTCGGCGGCGTCGGATCCGCGGCGGCCGCCCTTCGGCCGGCCGCCATCCACGCCTATCGTGGCGATCCGGTTGCGCAACGACGAGGCCAAATCGCGCCGCGACTGCGGCGATCGCGGGTTGAACGTGCGCGGGATGCGCATCCGGTCCAGCGGCTCCACCGCGGTTGGGAAGTCGACGATCGACAGCCGTACGACCTGCCGTTCCGTGGTCAGCACCGTCGGCCGCGGATCCTCCGTACCGCCGGCCAACCCCGGATCCAGCACGACCGCCAGGCCGGAGCGCCGCCCGGCCGGAACCCTGATCACGTCGCCCGGCCGCAGCCGCTCCAGTGACGCGGCGGCGGCTGCCCGGCGCGCGGCCGAACCCTGCCGGGCCAGCAGCGTCTCCCGCTCTTTGAGCGCGCGGCGCAGCCCTGCGTACTCCTCGAAGTCGCCAAGGTGGCAGCTCATCGACTCGCGGTAGCCGTCCAGCGCTTCCTCGTTGCGGTGCAGCTGCTTGGCCAGCCCGACGACCGCGCGGTCGGCCTGGAACTGCGCGAACGAGGTTTCGAGCAACTCGCGGGCACGGGCCCGACCGAACTCGCCGACCAGGTTGACGGCCATGTTGTAGGAGGGCCGGAAGCTGGAGCGCAGCGGATAGGTACGGGTCGAGGCAAGGCCGGCCAGCGAGGCCGGATCGAGGCCGGGCTGCCAGAGGACGACCGCGTGGCCCTCGACGTCGATGCCGCGCCGTCCGGCTCGGCCGGTGAGCTGGGTGTACTCCCCGGCGGTCACGTCCGCGTGGGTCTCTCCGTTCCACTTCACCAACCGCTCGAGCACCACGCTGCGGGCCGGCATGTTGATGCCGAGTGCGAGCGTCTCGGTCGCGAACACCGCCTTGACCAGGCCGCGGGCGAACAGCTCCTCGACCACCTCCTTGAACGTCGGCAGCAGCCCTGCGTGGTGCGCGGCGACGCCGCGCTCCAGCGCATCCAGCCACTCGTGGTAGCCCAGCACGGCGAGGTCCTCGTCCGGGATCATCGCGCACCGGTCGGTCACGTATGCCCGTACCTCGGCCCGCTCCTCCGGGCCGAGCATGCGCAGGCCGGCGTATATGCACTGCTGCACCGCCGCCTCACAGCCGGCTCGGCTGAAGATGAACGTGATGGCCGGCAGCAGACCCTGCGAGTCCAGCGTCTCCACCACCTCGACCCGGCTCGGCACCAGGTGCCTGGGCAGGCGTGCGGGCCGGCCCCGCCGGGAACCGAGTCCGCCGCGGTAGCCGCCAGTCCTGGTCGCCCTGACCTCCTCGGCTCGGACGGCCCGCTGCAGTTGCGGGTTCACCTCGCGGCCACCGGCGTCCGGGAACAGGTCGTACATTCGTTTGCCGACCAGCAGGTGCTGCCACAGCGGCACCGGCCGCTCCTCGGACACGATCACCTCGGTGTCCCCGCGGACAGTGACCAACCAATCACCGAACTCCTCCGCATTGGAGACCGTGGCCGACAGCGACACCAGCGTCACCGACTCCGGCAGATGGATGATCACCTCCTCCCAGACCGCGCCACGGAACCGGTCGGCCAGGTAATGCACCTCGTCCATCACCACGTAGCCGAGGCCGCGCAGCGTGGGCGAGCCGGCGTAGAGCATGTTGCGCAGCACCTCGGTGGTCATGACCACCACCGGCGCTTCGCCGTTGATCGTGTTGTCCCCGGTCAGCAGGCCGACCCGGTCGGTGCCGTAGCGCTCGATCAGATCGGTGTACTTCTGGTTGGACAGTGCCTTGATCGGAGTCGTGTAGAAGCACTTCTGGCCGCGGTTGAGCGCCAGGTGCACCGCGAACTCCCCGACCACCGTCTTCCCCGAGCCGGTCGGCGCGGCCACCAGCACCCCACGCCCGGCCTCGAGTGCCTGGCAGGCCACGACCTGGAACGGGTCGAGCGTGAACGAGTAGAGCTCGCGGAACTGGCCGAGCGCCGTGCGCGACTCCTCGCCCCGCTGCTTGGCCAGGGCGTAGCGCTCGGCGGGGGACGGCATGAGCCCAGGCTACGGGCTCGGGTTCGGCGTCGGCGCGAGCAGGCGCACCGCACCCGGCACCGCGGTGATCGTCATCGGCAGGCCGCCGAGCGGCTCGCCGTCGGCGTACCCGAGCACCCCCGGGCTGTCGATGTACACCTTGGCGGCGCGGCGTATCTCCACCCGCGGATGTGCCACGTGCCGACCCGAGTACACCTTCGGGAAGATCTTCACCAGCTGGAACCTGGACACCGGATGGACGATGGTCAGGTCGAGCAGCCCGTCGTCCACGGCCGCGTCCGGGCACATCATCATGCCCTTGCCGTAGTACGGCGTGTTGCCGACCGCGATCAGCATTGCGGGCAGCTCGCTGACCTCGCCGTCGATCTCCAGCCGGTACGGAATGGGCGTGAACACCGGCAGCTCCGCGAATACCGCAACGTTGTAGCGCAGCGCGCGCGGCAGCCACGTGGTGCGGTTGCCGCGCTCGGTCACCTTCGCGTCGAATCCGGCCGCCAGGATCGTGCCGAACCAGCGGACGGCGCCGTCCGCATCAACGGTGTGGGCGGCGTCGATCGGCCAGATGTGGCCGGCCGCGATGATCTCGGCAGCGCTCGCGAGGTCTGCCAGCGGCAGCCCGGCGCTGCGCGCGATGTCGTTGCCGGTGCCGGCCGGGATGATGCCGAATCGCACGTCGGTGCCGGCGACCGCCTGTAACGCCAGATGGACCAGGCCGTCGCCGCCGACCGCTACCAGAGTCTCGCCGTCGGTCACGATCTGGCGCGCGAGCTCGAGCGAGCCGGCCGGATCCGGACCGGAGAGCACGCGTACCTCGTAACCGCGACCGCTGAGCACCTGTCCCGCCTCCTGGGCGGCACGCAGCGCGCGGCCCTTGCCCGCGGCCGGGTTGACGAGCAGGGCGATCGGCTCGGACATCTGGGCTCCCCCGGGTCAGGTCACGTCGTCGCGGTTGCCCGGCTCGTCGTGCGGGCTGGATCCTTCGTCAGAGCCGGACCGGTCCGCGCTGGATTCGTCGTCCGGGCCGGATGGATCGCTCGGGCCTGGCTCGTTGTCCGCGGGCCGATCGGCATCGATCGGCTCCGGCTGCTCGACCGGACCCACCCGGGTCTCGAGCGGGCTGGCCTGGTCATCGGCCACGTCCGCGAACAGCTCCTGCTCGGGACCGCGCCGGCGGTCGACGAATGTGGCGACCCCGGCCGCCAGCAGATAGAGCGCGCACATCGGGATGGCCAGCAGCAGCATCGTGATCGGATCGCCGGTCGGGGTGGCGACCGCGGTGAACACGAAGATCACCATGAACGCGATCCGCCACCAGGACCACAGCCGCCGGGCGCTGAGGATGCCGGCAAGGTTGAGCAGCACAAGCAGGAGCGGCAGCTCGAATGCGAGCGCGAAGATCAGGATGAGCCGCACCACGATGTCGAGGTACTCGACCAGGTCGACGCTGTTGGATACGCCGGTTGGGGTCAGCCCGAGCAGGAATGGCAGGCCGCGCGGCAGTGTGTAGTAGGCAGCGGCCGCCCCGAGCGCGAACAGCGGCACGCCGACCCCGACGAACGCGAGCGTCCACCGCCGCTCCCGGCGGTGCAGGCCGGGCGCGACGAACGCCCACAGCTGGTACATCCAGACCGGGCTGGCGAGCAGCAGCCCGACCATCAGGCCGACCTTGATCTGCAACGACAGCGGGTTGAGCAGGCCCTCGATCTTCAGGACCGAGCACGGGCCCTCCCCGACCCCCTGGATCCCCTTCAGGTTGCAGGCCGGCTCCTTGAGGAAGGCAATGATCGGGTTGTACCAGATGATCCCGGCGATGCCGGCGATGACGATCGCGATGATCGATTTGCCGAGCCGGCCGCGCAGCTCGCGCAGATGCTCCCCCAGCGGCATCCGCCCGTCGGGGTCACGCGGGCGTTCCGGCGTGCCGGCGCGCGCCCGGAGGACGCTCACCACCGGTGCTCGATCGCTAGCGGCTGATCAGCGCTCGGTACGCTCGGACTCGTTCACCGGGCGAACCTCGGTGACCTCGCCCGAAGCGGAGGTGATCTGCTTGGGCTGCACCGGCTCGGACGACGACGGCTGCTCGTCAACCATCGCCTTGGTCTCGGACTTGAAGATCCGCAGAGACCGGCCGAGCGAGCGGGACAGATCGGGTAGCCGCTTGGCCCCGAACAGCAGCAGGATCGCCAAGACGATCAGAATGATCTCTGGAGTACTCAACCTCATGAGTTGACCTCTTTGGTGTGGGCAGGCGCTGCGGGAATAGTACGTCCCGCGCTCAAGGTCAAGGCTAGCCCCGCTGGTCGGCGCGGTGCCCGGAGCGCTGGTCGGGCCCGTCCTGCGCGGTTCCCGAGTGGCCGGCCTGCCGGCCGTCAGTCGTCCACGGTGCGGGTCGGATCGAGTCCCAGCGGGCGAGCTGCTCGGCGCGGCTGATCTTGCTGCGATGCGCCCCGGGATTGCCGCCGTTCCCGCCGGGGTACCCGCCGGGCGAATGTCGCTGGGCTTCGTACGCCTGCATGTCCTCCAGCGCGGCCTGCAATGGTGGCATGACCTCGCCGACCCGCTGCTGCGAACGCTGCACGGTCAGACCGAGCTGCCTGGCCGCGACAAATACGCGCCAGCCCGTGATCGCGATGAGGCCAAGAGTGGCGACCGCCAGCACGGCGTAGATCACGATCCAGATCACCCGGACGAGGCTATACCGAGCCGGCCCGACGGGAGGGACCCGTTAGTCGCCGTATTGGGCGAGCGCGGCCCGGGCCTGATCCCGGACCCGATCGGCCAGCTCGACCGGCGCAACGATCCGGGCCGCACCGCCGAGGCGCAGCACCAGCCGGGCGACCCACCGCGTGTCCGGGGTGCGCAGGCCGACGCGCAGCCGATCGCTGTCGGGCAGCTCCTCGACTGTCTCGCACTGGTAGTACTCGACCACCCAGTGCGCGGCCGGATCCAGCTCCAGCGTGACCAGGATGTCGTCGGCCGATGGCTGGAACAGGCCGTCGTCCAGATTGCGCGGCTGTACCTCGTCGGGCACCTTCGCCGGCTCGTCCAGGACGATCGCCTCCTGGATCCGGTCCAGCCGGAACAACCGGACGTCTTCGGCGCGGTGGCACCAGCCCTCCAGGTACGGCACCCCGTCGAGCACGATGCGCATCGGGTCCACGTCGCGCTCGGTGATCTCGTCCCGGGTCGGCACGTAGTAGCGCAGGTGCAGCCGATTGCCCTCGGTGAGCGCCTGGGTGCAGGTCGCCAATACGTCGCCCCGGCCGCGACTACTGATCTCTACCTCGACGTTCTTCGCCGCCTCGGCCGCCTCACCGGCGGCGCTCTCCAGCTTGGCAATGGTCCGGTTGATCGCGTCGCGGTCGGCCAGACCCTGTAGCCCGACGAGCATCCGCAGCCCGACCATCAGCGCGAGCGCCTCGTCCACGCCGAGGCGCAGCGGCCGGGCGATCGTGTCTGCGTTCGCCAGGTAGATCTGGTCGTCCTCCCAGTGCGCATCGATCAGATCGTCCGGCATGCCGCCGGGCAGGCCGCACATGAACAGCAGCTCGAGGTCCCTGACCAGCTGCTCATCCGTGATCGCGAAGTCCTTCGCGGCCTGGGCGACCGACACCCCGGGCCGGCGCAGCAGGTACGGCACCAGCGCCAGCAGCCGGGTGAGCCGGGTGGCCGAGCCGGTCATCCTGCGTTCCGTACAGCGCTCATGCCGGCACCTCGGCCAGCAGCCGCAACCTGGCAACCAGCGTGTCGCGCACCTCCGGCGGATCGACCGCGACCACATCCGGCCCGTACTGGGCCAGCTCCTCCGCGAACGATTCCTCGTCCCAATACATGACCATGACCTCGTCCCAGCCGTCCTCGGCGGCGCCCACCGACAGCGCGCGGCGGCGCAGCCCCTGCCCGCCGCCCGGGCGGACGAGCACCCTGGCCACGCCCTGCGGCGAGGACGGGGTATAGCGGTCGACCAGCGAGTCCACATCGACATCGGGCGGTATCACCACGGAACCGTCCGGACCATCGGGGCGCACCGAGCCACTGATCCGGCCGAGCCGGAATACGCGCACCGCCTCCCGGTCCCGGTCGTACCCGACCAGGTACCAGTGACCGCGCCGCTGCCGCAGCCCCCACGGCTCGATGTGGCGGAGCATCGGCTCCCGCTCCCCAGGCTTGCGATACGGGAAGGTAACCGGCCGCCGGACCTGCTTGGCGTGCAGCAGCGGCAGGAACGCGGGCTCGGTGGTGCGGATCCGCGGCTCGATGCCGACCAGCGATGACTCGTCGGTCTCTACCCCGCTCGCTTTGAGCTTGAGCAACGCGCCCGACCCGGCCTCGGCCAGGCTCGCGGTCTGCCAGACCCGGGCGGCCAGGCCCAGGATGGCCATCTCCTCCGGGTCGAACGCGACCTCCGGCAACCCGTACCGGTCCCGGTCGATCCGGTAGCCGATCTCGTCGGTGAACCAGGCGCTGTTGCTGCCGGTCTCCAGCGGGACGCCCATCTCCCGCAGCTCGTCCTTGTCGCGCTCGAACATCCGCTCGAACGCCTCCTCGGTCTGGCAGCTCGCGTACTGCTCGACCGAGGACCGGATCTGCTCCTTCGACAGGTACCGCCGGCTGGCCAACAGGCAGATCACCAGGTTGAGCAACCGCTCGGTGCGGCGCGCCGACATGCTGTGATCGCCCCCTTTCCGCACGGTTGGCCACCGTCGACCGTAGCGCATTCGGCCCGCCCGGCGCGGTAGCGTTTCGGCCCGTGGTCCGGTGGCGGAAGGGGCGGGTGCTCGACGTCGGCCGGACGTGGCCGGGCGCGATCGAGCTCACCGTTTCGGTGCACGGTGGCGGCGCCGAAGTCCGGGCCCTGGCGTACCCGGCGCTGGTCGGCACCCCGGCGGTCGGCGACACCGTTCTGCTGAACGTGACCGCGCTCGAGCTGGGCCTGGGAACCGGTGGATATGCGCTGGTAGTGGCGATTCCAGACCGGCTGCCGCCGGACCCGCCGGACGGGCCCGGGCATCTGGTCAAGGCCAGGTACACCCCGCTGCAGGCCACCGTGCTGGGCGCGGACGAGCCGGACTCGCCGCACCACGACACGCTGGCCGACGCCGACGATCTCGGCGGGATGCCGGTGGTCATCGCGGACCTGCACTCTGCCCTGCCGGCGATTACCGCGGCGGTGCTGGCCGAGCGGCCTGGCGCCAGAATCGGGTACGTCATGACCGACGGCGGCGCGCTGCCGCTGTGGTTCTCCCGTACCGTCGCCGGTCTGCGCGCGGCCGGCCACCTGGTCGGCTCGGTCACCGTCGGGCAGGCGCTCGGTGGGGATCTGGAGACTGTGACGCCGCACACCGGGTTGCTGGCGGCCCGACACGTGCTAGGCGCCGATCTGGCGGTAGTGACCCAGGGCCCAGGCAATCTCGGCACGGACACCCGGTGGGGCTTCTCCGGGGTCGCCTCCGGCGAGGCGGTCAACGCGGTGGGCACACTCGGCGGCTGGCCGGTCGCCTCGCTGCGGATCTCGTCCGCGGATCCGCGGCCACGGCATCGCGGCGTCTCGCATCACTCCCTGACCGCGTACGGCCGGGTCGCGCTGGCCCGTGCCGACGTCGTGGTGCCGGCGCTACCCGGCCCGTTCGGCGACTCGGTGGCGGCCGCGGCGCAGGACGCCCTTGGCAAGCGGCACCACCTGGTCACGATCGAGGTGGACGGCTTGCTGGACGTGCTCC
>DATAFN010000332.1:0-1653 GCA_036257435.1 Actinomycetes bacterium | reverse complement strand
CGGGCTGATGGCCGGAGTCGCGGCCGCGCTCGAGGGCGCCGCAGCGGTGGTCGGGGTCGAGCCGGACACCGCGCCGACGCTGCACGCCGCGCTGGCTGCGGGCGAACCCGTGGACGTCGAGGTGAGCGGGCCGGCCGCGGACGCGCTGGGCGCGCGCCGGCTGGGTGAGATCGCGTTCGCGGTCGCCACCCGTACCGGCGTCCGCTCGGTCCTGGTCACCGACGACAACCTGATAGCGGCCCGCCAGGCACTGTGGGACCGCTACCGGCTGGCGATCGAGCACGGCGCCGCGGCCGCGCCGGCCGCGCTGGCCAGCGGCAGGTACCGGCCGGAGCCTGGGGAGCGGGTCGCGGTGATCCTGTGCGGAGCCAACACCGACCCGGCGTCGCTGGCCGGCGGGTCCGCGGGCACCAACGGTCGCTAGGACTCGGCGATCAGCACGTCCAGTGCGTGCTGGAGATCATCCGGGTAGTCGCTGGTGAACTCGATCCAGTCGCCGCTGTCCGGATGCTCGAAGCCGAGCCGGACCGCGTGCAGCCACTGCCGGTCCAAGCCGAGCCGGTGGGCCAGCACCGGATCGGCGCCGTAGGTGAGGTCGCCGACGCACGGGTGCCGCAGCGCGGCCATGTGGACCCGAATCTGATGGGTGCGCCCGGTCTCCAGCGTGACGTCCAGCAGCGTGGCCGCGCGAAACGCCTCGATCGTGTCGTAGTGGGTCACCGAATCCTTGCCCGCGGCCACGACCGCCCATTTGTAGTCCAGCGTCGGATGCCGGTCGATCGGCGCGTCGACCGTGCCGCGCAACGGGTCCGGGTGACCCTGCACCAGCGCGTGGTAGCGCTTGTCCACCTGGCGGTCGCGGAATGCCTGTTTGAGCACCGAGTAGGCGCGCTCGGACTTGGCCACCACCATGAGTCCCGAGGTACCGACGTCGAGCCGGTGCACGATCCCCTGCCGCTCAGCCGCACCCGAGGTGGAGATCCGGTAGCCGGCCGCGGCGAGCCCACCAACCACGGTCGGGCCGGTCCAGCCGGGGCTGGGATGGGCGGCGACACCGACCGGCTTGTCGACGACCACGACGTGATCGTCATCGAAGATCACCCGTAGCCCCGCCACCGGCTCCGCGGCCGCGGTCACCGGCTGCGCCGGCGGCAGCTCGAGCTCCAACCAGGCACCGGCCCTGACCCGCTCGGACTTGACCGGCTCGCGCCCGTCCAGCCGGACATGCCCGGCCTCGACCAGAGCGGCCGCCTTCGTGCGCGAGTAGCCGAGCATCCGGGCCAGCGCGGCATCCAGGCGCTCACCCTCCAGCCCGTCCGGCACCGGGAGCGAGCGATGCTCGGTCATGGCTGCCTGCGCTGCTTCGTAGCCGGCACGGTCAGTCAGCCAACCGATCTGCGGGGGTGGCCGGGTCGGACGCGATGGCGGGGTCGGACGCGATGGCGGGGTCGGACGCGGTAGCGGGGTCGGACGCGGTCGCCGGGTCGGCAGCGATCGCCGGGTCGGCAGCGATCGCCGGGACTGGCGCGGCCGGGTCGCCATGCGGGTCCGGGCCGGAAGCGGGATCTGGCTCCCCAGCGCGCGACTCATGCGCCGGTGCGGCCGGCCGACCCTCCAGCGGCACCCCGAGCAGCGACAGCAGCACCATCAGAA
>DATAFN010000329.1:0-4297 GCA_036257435.1 Actinomycetes bacterium | reverse complement strand
CGGCCGTTAGCAGTCCGATCCCATGATCAGGAGCCCACTCGGCTGGTCAGCCCGGCCGGTGGTCAGTCGAGCCGGGTGAGGAACCGCTCCCGGTCGACCACGACCCGGCGGATCTCGCCGTGCCCGATCAGCGTGCCATTGCCGTCCTCGGCGGCAACCTCGAACCGCAGCGCCCGCCCGTCCACCGCGATCAGCCGAGCGGTTACGGTGATCATCGCGCCGACCGGGCTCGCCCGGAGGTGATCGAGCTGCACCCTGGCGCCTACCGTGGTCGCCTCCGGCAGCACAGCCGTTGCCACCGCGGCGATGGTGGCCCGCTCCGCGAGGGCCAGCAGCGCTGGCGTGCCGAGCACCGGGAGGTCACCGCTGCCGAGGACGCGCGCCGTGTCGGCCTCGGTGACCTGGTGGGTTACAACGGCCTCGAGTCCGGGCGCGAGCGGCATGGTCGTACCCTACGGGCGTGGCCGAGCCCTACTGCGACCGATGCGGCAAGCCGCTGGCGGCGGGGCCGCACCCGCAGTGCCTGGCGGCTCGAACGCTGGAACCCCCACGCTATTGCGCACGGTGCCGTCGCCGTCTCGTCGTCCAGGTGACCCCGCACGGCTGGACCGCGCGCTGCGTCGAGCACGGCGTGCTCAGCCAATAGCTGTGGCCAGGTCGCCGGCTCAGTCGATGACGGCGATCAGATCGCCTTCCTGGATGACGTCACCCTCGGCGACCTCGAGCGACGTGACCCGGCCGGACGTCTCGGCGAGCACCGGGATCTCCATCTTCATCGACTCGAGGATGACCAGGGTGTCGCCGTCTTCGACCTCGTCGCCCTCGGACACGACGACCTTCCAGACATTCGCCACCATCTCCGCACGAATCTCTTCGGCCACCGCAGCTCCTCTCCAGCGCCCACCCGGGTCGACGATGAATCAAACCACGTCAAGAGCCTGGTTACGCGGACGTCCGCCAGGGCGCAACCGGTCGACCAGGCCCAGGTCATATGTACCCGCCCGGAACTGGTCGTCCTCGAAGAGCTCGGCAAAGAACGGAAGGTTGCATTTCGGTCCCTCGATCGCGAACGCGGCCGCGGCGGTCCTGGCGCGATCCAGGGCACTCGCGCGATCCGGACCCCATACGCACAGCTTGGCCAGCAGCGGGTCGTAGAATGGGGTTACCGTGTTGCCTTCGGCATAGCCCGCGTCGATCCGGACACCCGGTCCGGCCGGCTCCCGCCACACCGTGATCCTGCCGGGCCCGGGCAGGAACCGCTTCGGATCCTCCGCGTACACCCGCAGTTCGATCGCATGTCCCCGCGGGCGCACCATCGCCGGGTGGATCCCCACCGGCTCGCCGGCTGCGATCCGCAGCTGCGCCTCGACCAGGTCCAGCCCGGTCACCAGCTCGGTGATCGGGTGCTCGACCTGCAGCCTGGTGTTCATCTCGAGGAAGTAGAACTCGCCGGGCCGATCCAGATCGACCAGAAACTCCACGGTGCCGGCGTTGCGGTAGCCGACCGCGGCTCCCGCGCGCACCGCGGCGGAGAGCATCGACGCCCGGGTCTGTTCGGGTAGGCCGGGCGACGGAGTCTCCTCCACCACCTTCTGGTGCCGTCGCTGAACCGAGCAGTCCCGCTCGCCGAGCGCGATCACCTCGCCGTTCGCGAGTCCGAGTATCTGCACCTCGACGTGCCTGGCGTGTCCAACGAACCGCTCGAGTAATACGGCCGGGCTGGCGAAGAACCGCTCGGCGCGGCTGCGCGCGGTCGCGAACACCCCGTCCAGCTCGGCCGCAGAACCGGCCACTCCCATGCCGATGCCACCGCCCCCGGCGGCCGCTTTCACCATCACCGGGTAGCCGATCCCGGCGGCCTCCGCCCGCGCGGTGTCGGCGTCGACCACCGGCGCCGCCGAACCCGGCGCTACCGGCACTCCGGCCGCCGCCATCAAGTTCCGCGCGTTGATCTTGTCGCCCATCTGCTCGATCGCCGCCGGCGGCGGACCGACCCAGCCGAGGCCGGCGCTACTGACCGCGGCGGCGAAATCCGCGTTCTCCGACAGGAATCCATAGCCGGGATGGACCGCTTGGGCGCCGGTGGTGCGCGCCGCCTCGAGCACAGCCGCCACATTGAGGTAGCTCTGGGCCGGCGCCGCCGGACCGATCAGCACCGCCTCGTCGGCCTCGGCAACGTACGGGAGGTCGGCGTCTGCCTCGCTGTACACGGCGATCGCGGCCAGCCCCAGTCGCTGCGCGGTACGGATCACCCGGCGGGCGATCTCGCCTCGGTTCGCGATCAGGACGGACTCGAACACGCTGCCTCCATTCCGTTGCGGATCATCACTGGGCCGGGCCGCCGTTAGCTCGATCCGGTCCTGGCGAGACTAACGAGGCGGCGGCGGGCTCCGCAGCCGATGTCCCGCCGACCGATAGCTTGCCGCACGGCGAACCCAGCGGCGCCGGGTCAGAGCACGACGAACGCGGCCCGGTCCACGATGCCGGCCAGCGAGTCCACCACCCGTGGGTCGTACTCGTAGACGGTGCCCAGCTGCAACCGGCTCAGCGCGTGCTCCTGCCGGGCCGGATCCGGCGAGCCGCTGACCATGTCGTCGTAGGCGTTGGCGGCCTTGATGATGCGGCTGGCCAGCGGTACCGACTGGTCCACTACGCCGTCGGAGCGCCGGTACTGCGCGGCCTGAGCCGCCACAATCTCCGCGACGCTCTCCATCACCCTGGTCTGTCTGATCACCTCGGCACCGAGCTCGGCGATCCGGCGCTGCTGACGCGGCGAGCACATCACCGTGGCGCCACCCGGGATCGGGTCGGTCAGCGACAGCTGGCCGAGGTCGTGCATGAGCGCGGCGTACTCCAGGTCGAGCAGCTCGCGGTCGTTCATGCCCAGCTCGCGGCCCACCGCCAGGGCGAGCCGGCTCACCCGGCGGGCGTGGCCCGGCTCGTTGTAGCCGCCGACCTCGGTCACCCGGGACAGCGCCCGGATGGTCTGCAGGTAAGTCGCACGGATCGAGGCGTACCGGCGGAAGGAGAACTGGGCCAGCAGCAGCGGGATACAGAAGATCGGAATCGCCCACAGCTTCATCGCCCCGGTGGCCATCGCGATCAGCATGCCGGTGGCGCCGATCGCCGAGCCGATCCCGGCCAGCGCATGCAGCTCGTTGGCCAGCACCAGCCGGTACGGTGCGCCGGAGTTGGCGGCGCCGACCAGCGCGGCCAGGGCCGCGTCGAACAGCCCAGTGGCCAGCACCACGCCAACCATGACGGCGGTGACCAGCAACGGATGGGAGTCGATGTCGATCGTGTGGGACAGCAGCAGCGGCCGGAACAGCACCGCGGCGAACGCGACCGTCAGCATCCGCCGGGCCAGGTAGTCCATGCTCGGCGCTCGGCCGGCCACCGCGTGCGGCAAGACCCCGACCATCACGGCCACCGCCGTGACCGCGATGACCTGCAGCGCCGGATGCGTGGCCGGGGTGGCACCGACTGCCGGCAGCACCGCGTAAGCGAGCGCGCCGGCCATGCCGAGCGGCGCGGACTCGCGCTCACCGGGCAGCGTCACCCGGATCAGCTCGCCGACCGCGATGAACACGGCGAACACCAGCGCGGTTCCCGGCTGCACGATCCCGCGCTGGGTAGTCGCCGCGGCGGCCACTGTCACTGTGATCCCGGCGGCCGCCGCCAGCAGGGTCACGGCCGGGGTCTGCGGTACCGCCGCGGTGCGGATGCTCATCGGTGATCCCTCGGCCTCGTTGCCGGGCGGACCGCGTGCCTGGCGTGCCGCAGGTCCGTGCCGCCGGCGGTTCTGGCCGTTCTGATCACCGGAATCTGGGTGGTCGGATCGTCGTGGTCGTACCGGGCCCAGGCCGCGCTCGGATCGGGGGCAGGCTGCGGCTCCGCTCGGACCCAACCGTGCTTGGTGACCGCCTTCTGCAGGGCATCCACCATTACCGGGTCGAACTGGGCGCCGGCGCAGCGGCCGAGCTCTCCGAGGGCTTCGTCGACCGACCGGGCACCCCGGTAGGAACGGGTGGAAGTCATCGAGTCGAATGCATCGGCGACCGCGATGATCCGGGCGAATTCGGGGATGTCGTGCCCGCGCAGCCCGGCCGGGTAGCCGCGCCCGTCCATCCGCTCGTGGTGGTGCAGGATTCCGTCGTACGCCTCGCGCAGGAACCGGATGCCGCGCACCATCTCCAGACCGCGCACCGGATGCAGCTGGATCGAGGCGAATTCGGACTCAGTCAGTGCCTCGGACTTCTGCAGCACTCGGGTAGGTACCCCGAGCTTGCCGACGTCG
>DATAFN010000328.1:0-5659 GCA_036257435.1 Actinomycetes bacterium | reverse complement strand
CCAGCCCGCGGTCCGGGCGATCGCGAAGACGGCCTCAGCCGAGCTCTTGACCATCCCGGTGGTGTGGGCGACGGCCGCCAGCGCGAAGTCGATGTTCGGCTCCGGCAACCGGCGGCGGCGCGCTTCGTCCAACACCGCGCTCACCACGGCGAGCCGATCCACACTCGGTCTGGCCGCCACCAGCAGGTCGAGCAAGAGCGTCGCCCGCGGGTCGCCGGTGCGGTAGACGAAGTGCCCGAACCCCGGAATGCGCTCGCCACGGCGCAGCCGCTCGCCGATGACGTAGGACGCCTCGCCCGGCTCGGATATCTCGGCCAGCATCACCTCCGCACCCAGCGACGCACCGCCGTGCAGCGCGCCGCCGACCACGCCGAGACCGGCCGCCACCACCGCATAGGGATCGGCCCGGACCGACGCGGCGACCCGAGCCGCGAATGTCGAGGCCGCCAGCTCGTGGTCGGCGAGCAGGACCAGCGCGGCCCGCACCAGGTCCACCTGGGCGGGCGCCGGCGGGCGTGGGCCGAGCTTGCGCCACAACCGGGCCGCGATCGACTGTTCGGAGCGGCCCGGGCCGGGCCGGAGGATGGCCTGCAGCCGGCGGCCGGCCAGGTCGTCGGCGCCCGTCATCGGTTCGGGCAGGCAGTCCACCATGCCGGCGATCAGGTTCTGCCCGGCGGCGACGACCGCGGTCGGCTCGAAATGAAGTCGCAGCGGGTCGGCGGCGGCAAGCGCGGCGACCACGACCTGCAGGCGCTCCAGCAGCAGCGTTTGCTCGGGCAGTCCGGACTGGGCGGACCGCCCGGCCGCCAGTCCCTCGGCGGCGGCTTGCCAGGGCGGCTGATCGGTGAGCTCCCCGGTCCACAGCAGCGCCGCGACCGATTCGAACTCGCTGCCGGTGGCCAGCTCGACGACCGGGATGCCACGGTAGTACGGCACTTCGTCGATCAGCGCAGTGATCCCCGACTCGATGGTCAGCTCGATGCCGGGACGGCGGCGCGCTCGCCCCTGGCGGGCCAGCGCGTCGATCTCCGCCGGGTCGAACAGGCTGCCGCGCCGGCCAGGTGCCGGACGCCGGCGCAGCACGCCGCGGCTGACGTACGCGTACAACGTCGCGGGCTTGACGCCGAGGCGGCTCGCCGCTTCCGCGGTGCTGATCCACTGCACGGTCCGACACCTCCGGGGCGGGCTCCCCGCGCATTGACTAGAAATCAATGTTGATTGATATAGGTAGGGCGTGTCAATGTACAAGACATGACAACGATTCACTTCCTCGACGTCACCAACCGCGATGGCGTCCAGACCGCGCGGACCGGACTGTCCAAGTTCGGCAAGACGATGGTCAACTTCTACCTCGGCCGGCTTGGTGTGGCGCAATCCGAGATCGGCTTCCCGTTCCTGTTTCACGAGGCGCCCTACGTGCGGGCCAACGTCGCACTCGCCGAGGCCGGCGCGCTCGGCGACCTCCGGCTGTCGGGCTGGTGCCGGGCGGTGACCGGGGACGTCCAGGCCGCGCTCCCCACCGGGCTGCGGCACTACAACCTGTCCATCTCCACCTCGGACCAGATGATCCAGAACAAGTTCCGTGGCCGGCTGGACCGCACCACGATCATCAAGGAGATGGTCGCCGCGGTCGGCACCGCGAAGGCGGCCGGGGTGGCCACCGTAGGCGTCAATGCCGAGGACGGCTCCCGCACCGACGACGGCTTCCTTACCGAGTTCGCGCTGGCGGCCCGGGATGCCGGCGCCGACCGGGTGCGGTACTGCGACACGATTGGTGGCGACACCCCCGACCGGATCAGGGAGCGGTTCGCCAAGCTGGCCGCCACGGTCGGCGTTCCGGTCGAGACCCATTGCCACAACGACCTAGGTCTGGCCGTGGCCAACTCGATCGCGGGCGCGCTCGGCGATCTGGACGCCGGTCAGGACGCATGGATCAACACTTGCATCAACGGAATCGGCGAGCGAGCCGGCAATGCGGATCTGCTGTCCTGCCTGCTCGCGTTCCGGCACGGCTTCGGACTGGCCGGCACGACGGAGATCGGCGACCCGATCGATCTGTCCTGGGCCCGGCGGTTCGCCTGGTGGGCCGGCTACGCGCTGGGACAGCCGCTGCCGCTCAACCAGCCAGGCGTCGGCCGCAACGCGTTCGCGCACGAGTCCGGCATCCATGCCGACGGAGCACTGAAGGACCGGCACAACTACGAGCTCTACGACGACCAGACGCTCGGCCCGTTCCCGGCCGACTGGCACGGTCGGTCCGGCCGGGTCATCCTCACCGGCGAGTACGGCGGAACGGCGGGCTTCCGGCACGTCCTGGACGGCCTGCAGATCGAGGTCCCGGCGGCGGACGAAGACCTCGTCTTCGCACTGGTCCAGCTCTGCAACGCGATGACCGGCCGGCCACTCACCGACGACGAGTTGCGGTTCATCGGGTCGTACCCGCACCAGCTCGCCCTGCTGTTCCCCGGTCAGCTCGACCGGCCGTGATGAGCTGGACGAGCCCTTGCCGCTCCGGCTAGGTTCGGCAGCCGTGCCGGACTCGACTGCATCGCCGGGCCTGATCGGCCTGGCCGAGGCCACCGCCGCCCAGGAGCGAATCGCCGGCCGGCTGCATCGGACCCCGCTGCTGTCCGCTCGGACGCTCGGTGAGCTGGCCGGCGTCCGGCTGCAGTTGAAGGCCGAGCTGTTCCAGCGCACCGGGTCGTTCAAACCGCGCGGTGTGTTCAACAGGTTGCTCACGCTTGCGCCGGCCGAGCTCGGTCGCGGCCTGGTGTCGCTGTCGGCCGGCAACCATGCGGCGGCACTGGCCTATGGCGCGAGCGCGCTGGGCACCCGCGCGACCGTGGTCATGCCGGTGACCGCGCTGGCCCAGAAGGTACAGGCAACGGAGTCGTACGGCGGTGAGGTGGTGCTCACAGCCGGCAACCTGCTCGACGTCTGCCAGCAGATCCAGCACGAGCGCACGCTGACCCTGGTGCATCCGTTCGACGACCTGGCGATCATCGCCGGGCAGGCCACCGTCGGGCTGGAGATCGTCGACGACCACCCGGACCTGGACGCGGTCGTGGTGCCGGTCGGCGGCGGTGGCCTGATCAGCGGCGTTGCCGCGGCGGTGAAGGCGACCCACCCGCATGTGCGGGTCATCGGGGTGGAGCCGCGCGGCGCGGATGCGATGACGCGCAGTCTCGCCGAGGGTCGGCCGGTTCACCTGGACCGCGTCGACACCATCGCCGACGGGCTGGCCCCACCGTTCGCCGGCGAGCACACGCTGCGCCACGTTCAGGCGTACGTCGACGAGGTGGTGCTGGTCGACGACGACGAGATCGCGCACGCGCTGCGGCTTGTCATGCAGCGCAGCAAGCTCGCCGCGGAACCGTCCGGGGTGGCCGGCTTGGCCGCGCTGCTGTCCGGTGCGGCCGCCGTTCCGGCCGGCGCCCAAGTGGTCGCGGTGATCAGCGGCGGCAACGCAGACCCGGGGCTGCTCAAGCAGCTGCTCTGACCCGCTAGCCGGCGCTGGTCCGACCCGGCCCCGACCGGCCGATCTGGCCGAGTGGTCGGCCGGGGCGGAGTCAGCCGGCCGACTGGGTCGCTAGGACGTCTCGGGAGCGAGCCGGTGGGCCAGCCAGGTCAGCGCCATCGGGTAGCGGTAGTCGATACCACCGTGCGCCGCATCGAACAGCTCGAACTTGATCCGTTCAGCCGGCAGCCCGGCCCGCACGATCGCAGCCCGGAACGCCTCGGCTCCGACATCCAGGTACCACTCGTCCCTGGTGCCGGCATCGATCCAGACCGCCCGCCAGGACCGTACCGCGTCGCCGTACCGATCGACCATCTGGACCGGATCCCAGTCGATCCACCGCTGCCATCGTGCTTCGTCCAGCACCCCGGTCACCGGGTGGAACGGCAGCTCCGGCGTCCCGTCCGGACCGGGCGAGAAGCAGGCGCTGACCCCGAGCAATACCAGCAGCAGCTGGTCCTCCTCCTTGGTGAACGCGGGCCGCTTCTGGAAGTCCTTCCACCAGCGCCAGATATCGCCGTCGTACCCGCGCAGGTGGCGCACCGCCTGGGCGAACTCCGGCAGGTAGCAGTACTCGTAGCTGGCGTCCCCGGCGTGGGTGGCCAGCGCGCCGAACAGATCCGGTCGCAGCATCGGGGTGATCATCGCACCGAAGCCACCGCTGGACTTGCCGGCGATGGCGCGGTGGTCGCGGTTCGCCAGGGTGCGGTAGCGCGCATCGACGAACGGCACGACCTCGTCGCACAGATAGGTGTGGTAAGCGCCGGTCCCGGCCGAGTCCACGAACTGGCTGCCGCCGTAACGCGACCAGGCATCCACGAACACGACGATGGTCGGGGGCGCCTCCCCGCGAGCGAACACGCCGTCGGCGGTCTCCGGGTAGGGCTGCCGGTACGCGGTGCGGTTCTGCCACATGGCCAGGTGACCGGTGTAGCCCTGGATCACGTAGACCGACGGCAACCGCCGGGCCGGATCCTCGTCGTAGCCCGGTGGCAGGTACACCCAGAGCGGGCGCTCATGCGGGTCGTCCAGCGGGTTGTCGCGCAAGACCGCGCTGTCCAGCACGTGCTCCTCGATCCGACCGGCCAGGTCGCCCGACCACGGCAGCATGCCTCGCCTCCAGCTTGTAAGGACCTCGACCACCTGGAGCATATTGCAGGTATCAGGAGCGATCGCGCGCGTCCAATGCACCAAGCAGCGTCTTCGGACCGAGCACGGTAGCGCTGAGCGCGCCGACCCGGTCCCGCAATTTGCGGTCTGCCGTGACCACGTACACCGGTTCGTCCCGGCGGTCCGCGACGACCTGAACGATCGCATCATCACCGTCGCCGGATCGGGGCGCGGCGACCACGCAGACTCCGGGAACGGGCTCCACCCGGCGGGCGGCACCCTCCACCACCAGCACGACGTCCATCGGGCCCGGTAATCCCGGCAGGCTGTTCACCGCCACTGAGCCGAGCGAGTCTCGCAACCGCCGGACCGCAGCGGCGCGGTCCCGCCACCACCCGTCCGGCACCGATCCGATCACGTTCGCCGCATCTACCACCAGGACCGGGCGACCCTCCTGATCGGGCGGCGGTTCTGCGGACATCCGGCCAGTGTACGAACGCGTCGCAGCGGCTGGCGCAGCCCGGCGCGAACGACGGCTCATGCCTGCAACGCGGTCAGCAGCGCAACGCTGACCGCGATGGTGGCCGCGCCCGCGGCTTGCCGGGCGCTGAGCCGCTCGCCGAACAGGAAGTGCGCGGCCACCGCCGCCACCGCGGCGAACTGCGAGGCCAGCACCGCGCTGATCGCAATACCGGCGGTGGCGCCGACCGCAAACGACATGAAGCCGGTGACCTCGGCCAGCCCGACCGCGAGCACCAGCGGCGCGGCCGCCCTGGGCAGCCGCAGCCTGGACAGCAGCGCGAGCGGGACGGCGACGGCGAGAACACCGATCAGCCGGGCCGGTAGGACCGCCCACGCGGCCGGCAAGGTGGCGCCAATCTGTCCGGTCGCGTACAGGGACAGTCCGAAGCAGAGCGCGGCCGTGATCGCGTAGACGGTGGCGATCGGCTGGTGCCTGATCCCGGACCGATCCTCGACGACGTCCGCCGATCCGGCCGCCGCGACCACCGCGACGCCCGCGACGATGGCGCC
>DATAFN010000283.1:0-2310 GCA_036257435.1 Actinomycetes bacterium | reverse complement strand
CTGTGGTGCTCATCGGGCCGGGTCCTTACCCGCGACGTCCGGTACGCCGGTGGTACTCATCGGGGCAGGTCCATCCAGGCGACGTCCTTGTCGACCCTGAACTCGGCCGGCAGTCCGAGTACCCGCTCGGCGATGATGTTGCGCAGGATCTCCGAGGTGCCGCCCTCGATCGAGTTGCCCTTGGCCCGCAGGTACGCGAAGCCGGGGGAGCGGTTGAAAAAGTCCACGCGGTCCGGCCGCCGCATCGAGTAGTCGTCGTAGCGCAGCGCCGGCTCACCGAGCAGTTCGAGCGCCAGCCCGCTGATCTCCTGGTTGAGCCGCGCGTATGCGAGCTTGGCCGCGGAGCCCTCCGGACCCGGCTGGCCGGCGGCGAGCTGCTGGCGCAGCCGTTCGCCGGTCAGGCGTACCGCCTCCGCATCCACCCAGGCGCGCAGCACGGCGTCGTGCATCCCCGGGGTGCGGAGCTCGGGTTGTTCCCGCCACGGCTTGGCGAGCAAGCCGATCGCGCCGCCCTCCCGGGGAAGCGCACCCCCGCCGATCGCTACCCGTTCGTGCATGAGCGTCGTCTGAGCGACCCGCCAGCCGTCGCCAACCGCGCCGATCAGCCGGTCTGCGGGAATCGGTACCTCGGTCAGGAACACCTCGCTGAACTCGGCCTCGCCGGTCAGCTGGCGCAGCGGGCGCACCTCAACACCGAGATCGGTCATGTCCACGATGAAGTACGTGATCCCCTGGTGCTTGGGCACGTCGGGATCGGTACGGGCGACCAGGAGGGCCCATTTGGTCTCGTGTGCCATCGAGGTCCACACCTTCTGCCCGGTCACTCGCCAGCCGTCGCCGTCCTTGATCGCCCGAGTGCCGAGCGCAGCCAGGTCGGAGCCGGCGCCCGGCTCACTGAACAGCTGGCACCACACCTCCTCGCCGGTCCAGAGCGGACGCAGGTAGCGCTGCCGCTGCTGGTCGGTTCCGCAGCGCAGGATCGTGGGCGCCGCCATACCTAGCCCGATACCGATCCGCTCCGGCTGGTTCGTCGGGGCGCCGGCCGCGGCGAACTCGGTGTCGACGACCTGCTGCAGCGATCGGGGCGCGCCCTGACCGCCCAGCCCGACGGGGAAGTTCACCCAGGCCAGCCCGGCGTCGTACCGGGCCCGGAGGAAGTCCAGCCGCGCCATCGAGTCCGGTGGGTGCTCGTCAAGGAATGCGTGCACGAGCTGCACGAGTTGATCCGCGTGGACGGCCTGATGTTCGCCCATCGATCTCCTTGACGGCTGGTCGGCGGCACATGACCCGGCCCTGCAAGAGTAGAGCGCACGGAAGGATGGCACGCATGACAGATCTCGACGACGGCCGCACTGTGATGTTGCCCGGTTCGGTGGCGATGCCGCTGGTCGGTTTCGGCACGTGGCAGCTGCGTGGCAGTCGCGGGTACGAGGCGCTGCGCCGGGCGCTGGCCGCCGGTTACCGGCACATCGACACCGCGACCATGTACGGGAACGAGGCCGAGGTCGGGCGCGCGGTTCGGGACAGCGGGCTGGACCGCCGCGACGTCTTCATCACCACAAAGCTCCCACCCGGCCGGGCCGGTCAGGAGGAGCGCACGCTTGCCGAGAGTCTGCGCGCGCTCGACACCGACTACGTGGATCTCTGGCTGGTGCACTGGCCGCCACGCTCGGATGCGCTCCTGCGCACCTGGGAACGGTTCCGTCAGGCCCGCGATCAGGGTCACGCTCGGTCGATCGGAGTGAGCAACTACGGCACAGCCGAGCTGGATCGGCTGATCGACGCGAGCGGTGAGGCTCCGGCGGTCAACCAGATCAGGTGGGCGCCCTCGCTGCACGATCCGAAGCGGCTCGCCGCGCACCGGGAGCGCGGCATCGTGCTGGAGGGCTACAGCCCGTTCAAGAGTTCGGACCTACGCGACCCGGCACTGACCCGGATCGCTGAGCCGCATGGCGTCACGACCGCACAAGTAGTGCTGCGCTGGCACCTCGAGCACGGCATTCCGGTGATTCCGAAGTCGCAGACCCCGGAGCGGATCGTCGCCAATCTGGACGTGTTCGGCTTCGAGCTGACCGCCGATGAAGTCGCCGCAATCGACGGTCTCTCGCGGACCTAATCCGGAGCCGCGGTAACGGGCTGACGAACGTACGGCGGTGGGGTGGCCGATCGTCAGCTTTCGGTCATGGTTCGCCGGCGTAGGGCGGATGATCAGGTTCTGGGGTGTGGCCAATGTCCGGCGGGTTGTCGGCGTCCGGCGGGTGGTCGGCGTCCGGCGGGTAGTCGGTGTCCGGTGGGTGGTCTGGTTCGGTC
>DATAFN010000268.1:0-3560 GCA_036257435.1 Actinomycetes bacterium | reverse complement strand
AGTGGTCGCCCACCGGGGTGCCCGCCGACCTCCTGCAGGAGCACACCGATCCTTGGCAGCAGCGCGGCTCGATGGCGCCGGTCGACCGGGTCGAGGCCGAGCACCCGGACCGTCCCGCCCTGCGCTCGGCGCAAGCCCACGCAGGTTTCCAGCGTCGTGGTCTTGCCCGCGCCGTTCGGCCCGACCACGGCGGTGACCGTGCCGAGTTCCACGCGCAGGCTGAGCCCGGCGACCGCCGTGACGCTGCGGTAGCGCATCACGAGGTCGCTGACCTCGACGGCGGGTCCCGGCATGGGCCGAGTCTAGGTCTGCGGCGATCCGCGATCGGCCTCGCCCGGCAGCGGGCCGGCTAGCCGGTGGAAGCGGGCTCGCCGTACTCCTGGGTTAGCTCGTCTTTCTGACCCGGCAGGTTGTACCGGCGCTGCACGGTGTAGGAGACATCTTCGGTGCCGAGCACTACGACATCGATGATCCGGACCCGGTCGGTGACCCACTTGGTCCAGATCTGTTCAACCGCTTTGTCCGCGATGGTCTCCGCATCCCCGTCCTGGCCGACGGTCAGCGTGACCTTGAGCGTGCCGTGGCCGAGATTGTCCTCCCAGTAGTCGGCGGTGACGCTGCGCACGTCCGCGAACCCGTTGCCGTCCTGGAGGCCGGCACGCATCGCCGACAGGTCAGGGCCGGCCGTCGGCCGGTCGGCCGAGTTGCATCCGGACAGCAGCGCGGCCGTGGCTATCACCACGCCAACCGCCGCCGCCGCGGGTAGAGCGCGCAAGCGCGATACCCGTCTGATCACGGACCGAAATTACTCCTCGGCCAGTGCGTTCGCTACCAGTTCGGTCAGGCGCTCGCGGCGGTGCGATGCACGGTCAGCCAGGCCGTCCCGAACTCGACCGCGGCCGGCATCTCGATCAGGCGGCAGTCGGCATCCCCAACCCGCCCGCGCCGGACCAGGTCCGGCCGTGCTACCTCGAGCGCGGCACCCAGCTCGCCGAAATCCTCCTCGTCGGCGACCGTGTCGGTGTAGCTGACCCAGTGCCGGCCCTGGTCGGTGCGGATCGCGCACGACTCGGTCTCGGTCGCGATCCCCGGCACACCGTGCTCCGATAGGTGGAACGCGGTGCAGCTCAGGTAGCCCGCGCCGAGCAGCAGGATCCGCGCGCCGGCCCGGTTCATGGCGCCGAGCGGGGAGTTGGGACCGAATCGGTCCTCGAGCCGATGCCCGGCCAGCAGCTCCGTCGCTCGCGCACCGATCGCGGCGAAACTGACCTGCGGGTGGGCGCTGCGGTACGCGCCGGGCCACGTGCGCACCGTCTCCGGGAGCACGCCGATCCCGCGCGTAGGGGTGACCGCGGGGTCGTAGCCGGGCATGTGGTCTCGGATCGGCTGCCACCACTGTTCCGGAACTGGTGGAAAGTGCCAGCCGGCCGGATCGGAGTTGTCGGTGGAGTGCGCCGGTACGGTCAGGGTGCCGTCCGGACCGAGTACGTCGAGCATCGCCTGGACCACCGTGACGGGGCCACCGCACACCCAGCCGAGTGAGCGCAGCGAGGTATGACAGAGCACGATGTCGCCGGCCCGAAGGCCGAGCGTGCGCAGGTCGGCGGCCAGCGAGTCGCGGGTCTGCAGCGACCCCGGCGGCGGATCGACGGTCACGGGGGCACCCTAACGCGGGCGGCGCCCCTCCTCGCCTTTCGAACCACCGCTGCCTAGCGCTCGGCACCGTGATCGAAAGCCGTTCTTCAGGGTCGGCACCGTTATCGCCGTTTCTGGATTGGCTCGGCGCGTTTGCGCAGGTCGGAGAGGTAGTTTGATCACGAAAACAGCGATCTTGGCAACTGGGTGGGCAACCGGTCGGCAACCGTGGGTGGCGAATCGGCGGGTTGGTTTGTTACGACCCGCCGAATTAGGTCACAATGGTGTTGTGAAAAGCGCACGCGAGCTTCTCCGAGTCGCCGTCCCTACCGACGGCGGCCTCGACCTGCGCGGCAACACCCGTGATCGGGTGGCCCGCTCGCTGCTGCACAACGGACCATCGACCGCTTCAGCGCTCGCCGAGCGGTTGCGGCTGACCCCGGCGGCGGTTCGCCGGCACCTGGACGCGCTGCTCGCCGCCGGCGTGATCGAGGCTCGCGAGCAGCGGATCTACGGCGCCCGTGGTCGCGGCCGCCCGGCCAAGGTGTTCGCGCTGACTGAGTCCGGCCGGGACGCGTTTTACCAGGCCTATGACGATCTCGCCGTGCGCGCGATGCGCTACCTGGCCCGCTCCGGCGGGCGGGAGGCGGTTCGCGCGTTCGCCCGGGATCTGGTCGCGGACCTGGCCGAGCGTGCCGATGCGGCGCTGGCGGACACCCCGCCGGAAGATCGCACCCGGGTCCTGGCCGAGGTGCTGACCGCGGAGGGCTACGCTGCCACCGCGAGCCCGGCGCCGTCCAGGCGCGGAGAGCAGCTCTGCCAGCATCACTGCCCGGTGGCGCACGTGGCCGAGCAGTTCCCCGAGCTGTGCGAGGCGGAGACCGAGGTCTTCGCGCGGCTGCTGGGCACCCACGTCCAGCGGCTGGCCACGATTGCTCACGGCGACGGTGTCTGCACCACGCACGTGCCGCCGCCGCTCCAAACCGAAATCCCTTCCACCGGGAGAAACCCCTCATGACCACGACCGCGCATCCCGAGCTCGAAGGCATCGGCCGCTACAAGTTCGGCTGGACCGACTCCGATGCTGCCGGCGCGACGGCTCGACGTGGCCTCAACGAGGACGTCGTCAAGGACATCTCGGCGCGCAAGAACGAGCCGGAGTGGATGCTCAACCTGCGGCTGAAGGGCCTGCGGCTGTTCGGCCGCAAGCCGATGCCGACCTGGGGCGCCGACCTGTCCGGGATCGACTTCGACAACATCAAGTACTTCGTCCGGTCGACCGAGAAGCAGGCGACCAGCTGGGACGAGCTGCCCGCGGACATCAAGAACACCTACGACCGACTCGGTATCCCGGAGGCGGAGAAGCAACGGCTGATCGCCGGTGTCGCGGCGCAGTACGAGTCGGAGGTCGTCTATCACGCGATCCGCGAGGACCTGGAGCAGCAGGGCGTGCTGTTCCTGGACACCGACACCGGCCTGCGCGAGCACCCGGAGCTGTTCAAGGAGTACTTCGGCTCGGTGATCCCGGTCGGCGACAACAAGTTCGCGTCGCTGAACACAGCGGTGTGGTCCGGCGGCTCGTTCATCTACGTGCCGCCCGGCGTGCACGTAGAGATCCCGCTGCAGGCCTACTTCCGGATCAACACCGAGAACATGGGCCAGTTCGAGCGGACCCTGATCATCGTCGACGAGGACGCCTACGTGCACTACGTCGAGGGCTGTACGGCGCCGATCTACAAGTCGGACTCGCTGCACTCGGCGGTGGTCGAGATCATCGTGAAGAAGGGCGGCCGCTGCCGCTACACGACCATCCAGAACTGGTCGAACAACGTCTACAACCTCGTCACCAAGCGCGCGACCTGCGAGGCCGGCGCGACGATGGAGTGGGTCGACGGCAACATCGGCTCCAAGCTGACGATGAAGTA
>DATAFN010000192.1:0-7984 GCA_036257435.1 Actinomycetes bacterium | reverse complement strand
GGGCACAGCCTGCTGCCGATGATGAAACTCCGGCTGGCCAACTTCGAGTATCTGATCGACATCAACGAGCTGCGCGACGAGCTCGGCTACATCACAGTCGAGGCGGACCGGATCCGGATCGGTGCGCTGACCCGGCACCGGGAGCTGCTGGAGTCCGACGAGCTGGCCGTGGCGTTCCCGATCTTCCGTGAGGCCGAGGCGGTGATCGCCGACCCGGTGGTCCGCAACCGCGGCACGCTCGGCGGTTCGCTGTGCCAGGCGGACCCGTCGGAGGACCTGTCCGCGGTGTGCACCACGCTCGACGCCAGCTGCGTGATCCGCGGCAGCGGGGGTGAGCGGGTGGTGTCGATGGACGAGTTCTACCGCGGGCCGTACGAGACCGCAGTCGGCGACGCCGAGATGCTCACCGAGGTGCGGGTCCCGATCCGCCCTGGTGGGTCCAGCGCGTACGAGAAGGTCGAGCGGCGGGCCGGCGACTGGGCGATCGTGTCCGCCGGAGCCGCGGTGTGGATGGACGAGGGGCTGATCACGGACGCCCGGGTGGGGCTGGCCGCGGTCGGGCCGAACACCACCGGTATCCCGGCGATCTCCGACGCGCTGCGCGGTAAGGAGCCCTCCGAGGAGCTGTACCGGCAGGCCGGCGAGATCGCCGCCGCCAGCTGCAGCCCGGTCACCGACATGCGCGGCAGCGCGGAGTACAAGCGGCACCTGGCCGACGAGCTGACCCGCAGGGCCCTGCGCCGCTCGGTGGCGCGGATCACCGGAGGAGGGAGCTGACGATGCAGGTCTCGATGACGGTCAACGGCGACGAGGTGGTCGCCGAGATCGAGGGCCGTACCTTGCTGGTGCACTTCCTCCGCGACCAGCTCGGGCTGACCGGCACGCACTGGGGCTGCGACACCAGCAACTGCGGGGTGTGCGTGGTCTGGCTCGACGACACCCCGGTCAAGTCCTGCACGGTGTTCGCGGTGATGGCCGCCGGGCGCACGGTCAGGACCGTGGAAGGGCTGGAGCAGGACGGCCAGCTCGACCCGATCCAGCAGGGCTTCACCACCTGCCATGGCCTGCAGTGCGGGTTCTGCACGCCGGGGATGATGATGACCACCCGCTGGTTGCTCGACCATAACCCGGATCCGTCCGAGCTGGAGATCCGCGAGGCGATCTCCGGCCAGCTCTGCCGCTGCACCGGCTACGAGAACATCGTCAGGTCGGTCAAGTGGGCCGCCGCGCATCCGGTCGAGGCGACCGCCGCGGCCGGCGCCTCGACCGCCAGCGAGGAGGTGCCGGCATGACCGCCACCGAGGAACGCGCCGTCCCCATCGGCTACGGGAGCATGCAGCGCAAGGAGGACGCGAGGTTCATCCGCGGCCGCGGCACCTACGTCGACGACGTAACGCTGCCCGGCATGCTGCACGGCGCGGTGCTGCGCAGCCCGTACGCGCACGCCCGCATCGTCTCCATCGACACCACCGCCGCCGAGGCGCACCCGAAGGTCAAGGCGGTCATCACCGGCGAGACGCTGGCCGGGCTCGGCTTGGCCTGGATGCCGACGATGTCGTACGACACCCAGGCCGTACTGGCCACCGACAAGGTGCGGTTCCAGGGCCAGGAGGTGGCGTTCGTCGTCGCCGAGGACCGCTATGCGGCTCGGGACGCGCTGGAGCTCATCGAGGTGGACTATGAGCCGCTGCCCGCCGTGGCGGACGCGCGGCGGGCACTCGATCCGGACGCGCCAGTGATCAGGGACGACAAGGAGGGCCGCACCGACAATCACATCTTCGACTGGCAGGCGGGTGACAAGGACCGTACCGACCAGGTGTTCGCCGGCGCAGAAGTCGTCGTAGCCGAGGACATGCTCTACCCTCGCTCGCACCCGGCGCCGCTGGAGACCTGCGGTGCGGTCGCCGACTTCGACAAGGTCACCGGCAAGCTCACGCTGTGGACCACCAGCCAGGCGCCGCACGCACATCGGACCGTCTACGCGCTGGTAGCCGGGCTGCCCGAGCAGAAGATCCGCGTCATCTCGCCGGACATCGGCGGCGGGTTCGGCAACAAGGTCCCCATCTACCCCGGCTACGTGTGCGCGATCGTCGGCTCGATCGTGGCCGGGCATCCGGTGAAGTGGATGGAGGACCGCTCGGAGAACCTGATGAGCACCGGGTTCGCCCGCGACTACCACATGCACGGGGAGATCGCGGCGAGCCGGGACGGCAAGATCCACGGACTGCGGGTCAAGGTGATCGCCGACCACGGCGCGTTCAACGCGACCGCACAGCCGACCAAGTTCCCAGCCGGGTTCTTCCACGTGTTCACCGGCTCCTACGACCTGGAGGCCGCGCACTGCGAGGTCACCGGGGTCTACACGAACAAGGCGCCGGGCGGGGTGGCCTACGCCTGCTCGTTCCGGATAACCGAGGCCGTCTACCTGGTCGAGCGCATGATCGACGTGCTGGCCCGCGAGCTCGACATGGACCCGGCCGAGCTGCGGATGCGCAACCTGCTGCGGCCTGATCAGTTCCCCTACACCTGCCCGACCGGGTTGGAGTACGACTCCGGGGACTACCCGCGAGCGTTGCGGCTGGCCATGGACATCGCCGGGTACGAGGACCTGCGCCGGGAGCAGGAGGTCAAGCGCGAGCGCGGTGAGCTGATGGGCATCGGGCTCAGCTTCTTCACCGAGGCGGTCGGCGCCGGCCCGCGCAAGCACATGGACATCCTCGGGCTTGGCATGGCCGACGGCGCCGAGCTACGGATCCACCCGACCGGCAAGGCGGTGCTGCGCATCTCGGTGCAGACCCAGGGCCAGGGCCACGAGACCACCTACGCCCAGATCGTCGCCGAGGAGCTGGGCATCTCCCCAGAGGACATCGAGGTCGTGCACGGGGACACCGACCAGACCCCGTTCGGCCTGGGCACCTACGGGTCCCGATCGACGCCGGTGTCCGGTGCCGCCACCGCCGTGGTCGCCCGCAAGGTGCGCGAGCGCGCCCGGCTGGTCGCCTCGGCCATGCTCGAGGTGGATCCGGACGACCTGGAGTGGACGAAGGGCAGCTGGGGAGTGCGCGGCGACCCGTCGCAGAGCAAGACCATCCAGGAGATCGCGCTGGCCGCGCACTCCAACCTCGAGCTGCCCGAGGGCGTCGAAGGTCACCTGGACGCGACCACCGTGTACAACCCGCCGAACCTGACGTTCCCGTTCGGCGCCTACGTGTGCGTCGTCGACGTGGACCCGGGCACTGGCCAGGTCAAGGTCCGCCGGTTCATCGCGGTGGACGACTGCGGGGTCCGGATCAACCCGATGATCGTCGAGGGTCAGGTGCACGGTGGCCTGGCCGACGGAGTCGGGATGGCGCTGATGCAGGTGATGGCGTTCGACGAGGAGGGCAACCATCTGGGCGCGTCGTTCATGGACTACCTGCTGCCGACGTCGCTGGAGTGCCCGTCCTGGGAGCTCGGCGAGACCGTCACCCCGTCGCCGCACCACCCGATCGGGGCCAAGGGGGTGGGCGAGTCGGCCACCGTCGGCTCGCCGGCCGCGATCGTCAACGCGGTCATGGACGCGCTGCGTCCGTACGGGGTCAGGCACGCCGACATGCCGCTCACTCCGGCCGCGGTGTGGTCGGCAATGCAGGGCCACCCATTGCGGACCGACCTGGCCATCAGTTGAGGTAGTCAGGTGGTGTCCGTACGGACTGACTTACGCGAGGCCGAGGAAGGGTTGCGTTCCGGCCGTACTCCGTTCGTTTCGGCGACCGTAGTGCGGGCGGAACGCCCCACCTCGGCCAAGCCAGGTGATCGCGCGCTGGTCCTGCCGGACGGCCGGATCGAGGGCTTCGTCGGTGGCGCGTGCGCGGAGTCCACGGTCCGGCTGCACGCGTTGCGCCTGCTCGAGACCGACCGGGCCGAATCGGACCGCGCGCTGCTGCTGCGGATCACCCCGGACTCGGCGGAGTCGGCCGCGGCGGCGCCGGTCGACGGGCAGCTGACCGTGGCCAACCCCTGCCTGTCCGGCGGCACCCTGGAGATCTTCCTGGAGGCGATGGTGCCGCCGCTGCTGGTGTACGTGCTCGGCGATGCACCGGTCGCCCGGGCGCTGGTCACGGTCGGAACTGCGCTCGGGTACGAAATGCGGGTGGCCGCCGACCCAGCGGCCCCGATCCCGGCCGACACCGCCGCGGTCGTGGTCGCCTCGCACGGCCGGCACGAGGAGGCGTTGCTCGAGGCCGCGGTCCGCGCCGGCGTGTCGTACATCGGCCTCATCGCCAGCCGCCGTCGTGGTGCGGCCGTGCTCGCCGGACTCGGGCTCGACCCCTCGGCTGCAAGTCGAGTACGAACCCCAGCCGGGCTGGACATCGGGGCGAGATCCGCACCGGAGATCGCGTTGTCGGTGCTGGCCGAGATCGTGGCCACCCGGCCGCAGGTCACCTTGGCCGCCGGCTCGGAGCCTACGGCCGAGACGCCGCCGGCCGAGGCGGTGGACCCGGTATGCGGGATGACGGTCGCGGTCGTGCTGGACGCGCTCACGCTGGAGCACGGCGGCCGGCAGTGGTATTTCTGTGGTCCGGGATGCCGGGACGCGTTCGCGGCCGACCCAGATCGATATCTGGCGGGAGGCTGACATGCAATTGGTCCACGACTTTGTCGTACCGCAACCGATCGACGCGGCGTGGAACGTGCTCACCGATCTGGAGCGGATCGCGCCGTGCATGCCGGGTGCGCAGTTGATCGAAGTAGAGGGCGACACCTATCGAGGCAAGGTCAAGGTCAAGGTCGGGCCGATCCTGGCGGAGTTCGCCGGCGAGGCGCGGTTCAAGAGCCTGGACCCGGACGCGCACCGGGCGGTGATCGAGGCCCGCGGCAAGGAGGCGGGCGGCAAGGGCCTGGCCTCGGCGCTGATCACCTCGCAGCTCACCCCTGACGGCGACCGGACCGCGGTGAATGTGGTTACCGACCTCACCCTCTCCGGGCGGATCGCGCAGTTCGGCCGCGGCACGATCGGCGAGATCAGCGCGAAGCTGCTCGGCCAGTTCGCGCAGTGCCTGGAGGAGACCGTGCTCGCCGAGCAGGGCGGTGGGTCCTCGACGGGTAGTGGCAGTGCGCCGGTGGTGACCGAGCCCGCCACCTCGGGGATGAGTGCTACCGGACCGGACCCGACGGCAGCCGTTACCGCGCCGGAGCCGCCACCGGCCGTACCGCCCCCGGTCGCCGAGCCCGGCCCGGCACCAGCGGCCGACTACGCTGTGGCCGGTTCCGGTCTGGCCGAGCCCGCTCCGACCGAGCCCGCCTCGGCTGGGTCCCCCTCGGCCCAGCCCGTTTCGGCGGCACCGCCGGTTCGCAAGATCGATGCGCCCGAGGCGCGGCCGGTCAATCTGCTGGCCTCGGCCGGGCCGAGCATTCTCAAGCGGCTGATCCCGGCGCTCGTGGTGCTCGTGATTGTCGTGGCCTTGATCGTGATCCTGGTGAGCTAGTCGAGCGATCGTTGGGCGCGGGACCCGACCGGCGGATCGCTCATTGGCCGCGATCGGCAAGATCGGGCTGTTCTCTCAGGATCCGCTTAGCTTGAACCGGCACACTGGGTGCGTGCGAGTGCTGGTAGTGGACGACGACCAAGCGGTACGCGAGTCGCTGCGCCGCTCGCTGTCGTTCAACGGCTACGACGTGGAACTGGCCACGGACGGCCTCGAGGCGCTCGACCGGATCGCCAAGCAGCGTCCGGATGCGCTCGTGCTCGACCTGATGATGCCGCGCCTGGATGGGTTGGAGACCTGCCGGCGGTTGCGTTCAGCGGGCGAGGATCTGCCGATCCTCGTGCTCACCGCGCGCGACGCGGTCGCCGACCGGGTGGCCGGCCTGGACGCCGGCGCGGACGACTACCTGCCCAAGCCGTTCGCGCTCGAGGAGTTGCTGGCCCGGCTGCGCGCGCTGTTGCGACGCTGGTCCGCGGAACCCGGCGCCGGACCGTCCGGCTCGACGCTGAGCTACGCCGACCTGACGCTGGATCCGGTGACCCGCGAAGTCTGCCGCGGCAACCGCCGGATCGACCTGACCCGCACCGAGTTCAACCTGCTGGAGCTGTTCCTGCGCCACCCGCGTCAGGTGCTGACCCGCCAGCAGATCCTGACCGAGGTATGGGGCTACGACTTCCCGACTACCGCGAACTCGCTCGAGGTGTACATCGGCTATCTGCGCCGCAAGACCGAGGCGGGGGATGAGCAGCGGCTGCTGCACACCGTGCGGGGGGTCGGCTACGCGCTGCGGAAGTCGTTATGACGGCTCCGGTGACCGTGTTCGGCCGGCTGAGCCTGCGCTCCCGCGTCGCGCTGCTGGCCGCGGCCGCGGTCGGGCTCGGAATCGCGATCGCCTCGATCGCGGCGTACATCACCGTTAATCACCAGCTCTACGCCAGCCGCGACGCCAACCTGCTGGTACGAGCGAACGCGGTGGGCAGCCTGTTCCGCAATCCCGACCAGCTCCAAGGGATTCCGTTCGATGCACTCAGTGCCGTCGATGTGACGCTGGGCTTGGTCGGTGCCAACGGGGGCGTCTATATGGCGGAAGGGCAGCGCATCGCGCCTCCGGCCGGACCCCCGGAGATCGCCGTCGCTCGGGGTTTGCGCTCGCAGTCGATCCGGACCGCGACAAGCCAGGGTACCGAGTACCGCGTGGTGGCGGTCCCTGCCGGGCGCGGTTGGGCGCTGGTGCTGGCCCAGCCCACCAAGGACGCGGAGCGGCTCCTCGACCGGCTCGGCTGGGTGCTATTTCTGGTCGGCGGGCTGGGGATGATAGCGGCGGCCACGGCCGGCCTGGCGATTGCGCGCGCCGGGCTACGGCCGGTCTCCGACCTGACCGCCGCGGCCGAGCGGGTCGCGACCACCGACCGGTTGGAGCCGATCGAGGTGCACGGTCACGACGAGCTGGCTCGGCTTGCGACGAGCTTCAACTCGATGCTGGCCGCACTCGCCGCGTCGCGGCAGCGACAGCAGCAGCTGATCGCCGACGCCGGGCACGAACTGCGCACCCCGCTGACGAGCTTGCGCACCAACCTCGACCTGCTCGCCCAGGATGATGCCAGCCAGGGCCGGCGGCTCAAAGCGGCTGAGCGTGGCGAGCTGCTTGCCGACGTCCGAGCGCAGGTCGAGGAGCTGTCCGGTCTGGTCCAGGACGTGATCGAGCTAGCCAGGGACGACCTGCCGCGGGAGCACTGGGAGGCGCTGGACTTTGCCGAGGTCTGCGAGCGGGCGGTCGACCGGGTCCGGCGGCGGAGCACCGAGCTCACGTTCGACGTCAAGCTGGAGCCGTGGCCGGCCCGCGGGGACGCGACGGGCCTGGAACGCGCGGTGACCAACGTGCTGGACAACGCGGCCAAGTGGAGCCCGCCTGGTGGCCTGATCACGGTCCGGCTGAACGACGGCGAGCTGCGGGTCAGCGACCAGGGGCCGGGGATCAGCACGACGGACCTGCCGTTCGTGTTCGACCGGTTCTACCGGGCCTCCGCCGCCCGTCAGCTACCGGGCTCCGGGCTCGGGCTTGCGATCGTCCGGCAGGTCGCCGACCGGCACGGTGCCACCGTGGCCGCCAAGCCGACGGAGGGGGGCGGCACGCTCGTGGTGCTCCGGCTCCCGGCCGATCCGGACTTACCGCCATCTTCACCAGTTCTTGGACCATTCTCAGCGTCGTCTCAGGATGCCGAGTGAAGCTGAGGTCATGGACCAGCCACAGCAGCCTTCGAACGAATCCACAGCTGTCATCGACGACGACACCCAGCGGCCATCCGCGGCCGACGACGTCACTGCGAAGCAGCCGGCGATCCCGGCTGAGGCCGCGCCCACCGAGCCACCGCCGTGGCGCCCGTTCTTCGAGGGCCCGGCCGACGAGTCCCCGCGCCCCGGCCGCAAGGTGTCCGGCGCTCTCGTCGCGGCGCTCCTCGCCGCCGGCCTGGTCGGCGGCGGTGTCGGGGCGGTCGTCACCTACCAGCTCGACAACA
>DATAFN010000183.1:0-6013 GCA_036257435.1 Actinomycetes bacterium | reverse complement strand
TCGTCCCAGTGGGTGAGCACGACCAGATCCCAAACCGGATCGCCGAGCCCGGCATCGCCGAAGTCGAGCGCGGCGGTCACCGAGCCGGCGTCCAGCAGCCAGTGGTAGGTCGTGCAGTCGCCATGTAGCACGCGCAGCTCCGGATCGGGGTCACGGTCGAAGGCGCGCGACATCCGGCCGTGCAGGAGATCCGCGATCGCGCCCGGCAGGTGACCGGCCGCCACCGCCTCGCCGCTCTCCTCGTCCGCCCAGCGCCGGAAGCGCGCCCACCAGCCGTGCTCGGCGCCCGGGATGAACGGCGGCCAGCCGTTGGTCGGGATCCGGTCGTGCAGCCGGCGCAGCTGAGCCCCCACTGCCCGCCAGTCCCGATCCGGGTCCGTCGAGGTCAGGGGTTCACCCGCCACCCGGGTGAGGACCGCGACCGCGGCCGGCTCCGAGACCTCGGCCGACACTGCGAGCACGGCCGGCACCGGAACACCGGCCATCGCCGCGGCCCGAAGTGCCCGTACCTCCTTGACCAGCCGCTCCCGGGCTACGTCGACCTTGACAACCACTCGGTCACCGGTCGCGACCCGAGCGGCGAAGACCACCCGTTCCCCAGCGGCGACCGCGAGCACCTCGATATGCCGGGACCGGTCCAGGCCAGGCAGATCGGCAAGCGCCCAACGCCCGTACTCGATCAGGTCCACCACCGGATTTTGTCTCGGTCGGGTCGCATTCGCATTTCGATATCTGAGACAGGTGGCCGCAGGTCGAGACAGCCCGGCCGGGCCGGGTTAGGGTCGAAACCCTTATGCGGTTCGTACTCGTCCTTCGCAGCCGCGACGAGGCCTGATCGGCCGGCTCCTCGTCGCGGTGGCGGTGCTGGTGCCGGCCAGTCCAGCGATGAGACGAGATTCAGGAGCCGAACCATGACAGCCAACACCGCACCCGCCCAGGACACCGACGAGCGGGACATGTTCCGCCAGGCGGTCCAGGAGTCCATGGATCGCCGCGACCAAGGCGGCGAGTGACCTCGAGGCTCGAGAGCAAGCGCGTAGCGTCCCGGGCTCCATCCGGCTGGCGGTCATTCCCGGTGACGGCATCGGCCCCGAGGTCGTCGCGCAAGGGCAGGCCGTGCTCGAGGCCGCGGCCGGCACGTACGGCACCACGATCGAGCCCACCGGCTACGACCTAGGCGCTCGGCGCTGGCACGCGACCGGGGAGACGCTGCCCGACTCGGTGCTGGACGAGCTGCGCGGACACGACGCAATCCTGCTCGGCGCGATCGGCGATCCCGGCGTGCCGAGCGGGGTTCTCGAGCGTGGGCTGCTGCTCCGGCTGCGGTTCGAACTCGACCACCACGTGAACCTGCGCCCGGTCCGGTTGTATCCCGGTGTGCGCAGCCCGCTGGCCGGGGTCGATCCCGGTGACATCGACCTGATCGTGGTCAGGGAGGGCACGGAGGGTCCGTACACCGGCTCCGGCGGCACGCTCCGCCGGGGGAGCCGGCACGAGATCGCCACCGAGGAGAGCGTCAATACCGCGTTCGGGGTCGAGCGGGTCGCGCGCGATGCGTTCCGGCGGGCCGCCGCGCGGCCGCGCGGCCACCTGACCGTGGTGCACAAGACCAACGTGCTGGTCCACGCCGGTGACCTTTGGCAACGCACCGTCGCCGCGGTCGCCGCCGACTACCCCTCGGTCACCGTTGACTACTGCCACGCCGACGCGGCCGCGATGTACCTGGTCACGAACCCGGGGAGGTTCGACGTGATCGTCACCGACAACCTGTTCGGGGACATCCTCTCCGACCTCGGCGCGGCGATTGCCGGAGGGATCGGGCTGGCCGCGAGCGCGAACATCGACCCGAGCCGGCAGCACCCGGCCATGTTCGAGCCGGTGCACGGGTCCGCACCGGACATCGTCGGGCACGGCACCGCCGACCCGACCGCAACCATCCTGTCGGTCGCGCTGCTACTTGACCACCTGGGGCTGGCCGGCGCCGCCGCGGCTGTCGAGAATGCGGTGGCTGCCGATCTTTCCGCGCGGGGGACCGCCCGGCGGTCCACCGCTGAGGTAGGTGCGGCGATTGCCGCGCGAATAGCGGCGCCGCCGGACGCGCGCTAGCGGCGTCCACAATTTGGACAGGGTGGGCTACCGTTCCAGCAGGAGTGTTGGTTCGGCAACGGCCCGTGCTCCGGCGCGGCCGGCTGGCAACGGTAACTCGGGACAAAGGATGCGAGCCCATGACCCAGGCACCCGGTAGCGACCTCGAGATCGACCTCCGCCCGACCCAGACCCCAGTGCCTGCCGACGAGCGGACGCGCCGGTTGGCCGACCCGGGATTCGGCCGCTATTTCACCGACAACATGGTGAGCATTCGCTGGACAACCGAGCGCGGCTGGCACGACGCCGCGCTCCATCCGTACCAGCCGCTCGAGCTCGATCCTGCGGTGATGACGCTGCACTACGCCCAGGCGATCTTCGAGGGTCTCAAGGCGTACCGCCGGGTGGATGGCTCGTTGGCACTGTTCCGGCCGTGGGAGAACGCCGCCAGGTTCCAGCGCTCCGCCGGCAGGCTGGCCATGCCACCGCTGCCCGAGTCGGCGTTCCTCGGCTCCATCGAGGCACTGGTAAGGCAGGACGGCGCCTGGGTCCCGGACAACCGCGAGCACAGCCTCTACCTGCGCCCGTTCATGATCGCTACCGAGGTCGGGCTTGGTGTGCGGCCGTCGGCGAGCTACCTGTACATGCTCATTGCCTCACCGGGCGGGTCCTACTTCCCACGCGGCCTGGCGCCGGTGTCGGTGTGGCTGTCCGAGGAATACACCAGGGCCGCGTCCGGCGGTACCGGTGAGGCCAAGTGCGCCGGCAACTACGCCGCCTCCCTGGTCGCCCAGGCGCAAGCCGCCGAGTACGGCTGCGATCAGGTGGTATGGCTCGACGCGGTGGAGCACCGGTGGGTCGAGGAGATGGGCGGGATGAACCTGTACTTCGTATACGGGTCGGGCCCGAACGCGCGCCTGGTGACCCCGTCGCTGACCGGCACCCTACTGCCCGGCGTCACCAGGGACTCGCTGCTCACCCTGGCCAAGGACCTCGGCTACGCGGCCGAGGAGGGCCGGATCTCCACCGACGAGTGGCGCGCCGGCAACGCCAGTGGCGCGATCAGCGAGGTGTTCGCCTGCGGCACCGCGGCCGTCATTACCCCGATCGCGCAGGTCAAGACCGCCAGCGGCGAGTGGACGGTGGGCGGCGGGGAGATCGGGCCGGTGACCTCGCGGCTGCGCGAGGCGCTGCTGGACATCCAGTACGGCGCCGTCCCCGACCTGCATGGCTGGATCTACCCGCTGACCGCCGACTGAAGTCGATCATTAGTCGCGCTAGAGCGGCAGCTCAAGCTCGAGTTCGTGCCTGATCGGGATACCGTGCGCCCCGCGCTCCGGGATCTGTGGCTTGAGCTCCCGAGCCGCAGCGATGGCGTTGCGGCGCAACGCCACCAGGTCGAGGCCGCGTCGCTGATAGAACCGCAACGCAGCGATGTTGTCGTTGGTGGTGACCAGCCAGAGCCGGGCCGCGCCGGCCTTCCGGCCGATCTCGGCGGCAGCCGCGAGCAGTGCGGTGCCCACGCCGGAGCTGCTGAGCTGGCTGTCGATCGAGACCACCTCGAGGCCGCGTTCGCCGATCCGGTAGGTGAGTACGCCCGCCGCGATGCCGTCGGCCTCGGCGATCAGGGTCGGGCACTCGGCCGCGTCGATGAGCTCGCCGTGTGCGACGACCTTCGTCGAATCCCAGCTGGCGACGAGAACCGACCTGACGTAGTCCACGTCATCCGGCGTCGCCGGGCGGACCGTCACGGTGTAGGACGGGCTGTCCATGGCGCCGCCAGCGTATGCCGAGCCGACCGCTCGTCGCGAGGAGCACCGCACCGCCGATCGCCAGCGGCGCGGCCACGCCCAGCGCGAGGAGCCAGGCTCGGGGTTCGTCACTCGCACCACTGGTGGCGCGGATGACGGTGACCGGTGCGGACTCGGGCGCTGTGGCAGCCAGACCGGCCGGCGCACCGGCACCGGTCGCTTGTGCCCGGGTCGGCAACCCGAGCGCAGCCCAGACCGTGAGCAGTCCGCGATCGGCACGGAACCAGCCACCCGGCGCGTCCATCTCGAACGCGGCCTGGCGGTCGTGGATGACCGGGCCGCCGACCGCGTACGGGTACACGTCCTGCACGCCCCAGTCCTCGGACGCCATCGACCAGGTCACCGTGTAGCGCGGACCGAGCACCCCGGCCGGCGGCGCCGACTCCCGGCACGGCGACATGCCGCCATACAACACCGACTGTGCCATCCCGGACTCGTTGAAGAACCGCACTGCGGCGCTGTGGTCGGCGGACAGGTGGTCGATCGCCACACTGCCGGTGAGCTCGGGACCGCGGATGCTGACCCGATCCGACCGCCCACTCGCCGAGCCGCCACCGCGACTCATGCCCTCCATCAGGTGCCGCCACCAGAACCGGGTGCCGGTAATGCCGCGGATCCAAGTGTCCGAGCCGGCCAGCCGGGTCACCGCACCGCCCGTCGCATCCGGGTAGAACTCCTGCTCGATCGGGTCGCGCAGCGCCTTCCGATCCACGCCGTAGTACACGCTGAGCGCCGGTAGCCGCCAGGTCAGCCGGTAGTCCGGGCCGAGCGGCGCCGCCGGTGGCCGGGCCAGCCGGCAGAACTGCCGCGTGCCCAGGTAGAAGACCGCGGTGATGTCGATGAAGTCCGCGTACCGCGGTGCCGCCTCGCCGTGCATACCGAGCTCGAGCCTGACCGGTTCGGCCAGACCCGGTCCGCTAACCGTGGCCTCGGTCGGTCCCTTCGCCCACGCCGCCAGGCCCGAGCCGAGCAGGCCGGCCGTCCCCGCCGCGGCAAGGACCAGCACCGTCACGAAACGCCGCATCGTCCTCATGCGTCGGGTACGGCGCCGGGACCGGATCGGTTCCGTCGGATGGCAGGTCGCGGCGTAGCCTCACCGGCAGGGAGGTCAACGTATGCGCACGCGGCGGCGGAGGAAACTGATCGACCCGGCCAACTGGGCCAGTCGCAAGCCGTTCGGGATGGGCGAGGGCCGGCCGAACAACTACCGAGAACTGTGGCTGGCGGCCAGGGAGAACCGCGACCAGCTCCGGTACGCCTGGCGGATCCTGCGGCAGGGCACCTGCGACGGCTGCGCACTCGGCACCAAGGGCATGCGGGACTGGACCATGCGCGAGGTCCACCTCTGCAACGTCAGGCTGCGACTGCTTCGGCTCAACACGATGCCGCCGATCGAGTCGAGAGTGCTCTCCGACGTCGAAGCGCTGCGCGGGCTGCGGGGCGCGCAGTTACGAGCGCTCGGCCGGGTGCCCTACCCGATGCTGCGCCGTCGCGGCGAGCCGGGATTCACCGAGGTCTCCTGGGACGAGGCGCTGGACCGGATCGCGTCCGCTATTCGGGAAGCCGGACCCGACCGGGTCGGCGCCTATCTGACCAGCCGCGGCACCGTGAACGAGACCTACTACGCGGCCCAGAAGGCGATGCGCGCGATCGGGGTCGGCTCGATCGACAATGCGGCGCGGATCTGCCACTCGCCGAGCACGTTCGGGCTCAAGGAAGCGCTCGGGGTGGCCGCGACCACCTGCTCCTACTCCGACTGGATCGGCTCCGACCTGGTGGTGTTCATCGGTTCCAACCCGGCCAACAACCAGCCGGTATCGATGAAGTACCTGTACCACGCGAAGAAGGCCGGCACGAAGGTCGTTTCGGTGAACCCCTATCGCGAGCCCGGTATGGAGCGGTACTGGGTTCCGTCCAACGTGGAGAGCGCGGTCTTCGGTACCAAGATCACCGATCGGTTCTTCCTCATCGGCACCGGTGGCGACATCGGCTTCCTCAACGGCACGCTCAAGCACATGATCGAAAACGGCTGGCTGGCCGAGCGGTTCATCGAACGGCACACCTCGGGCTACGAGCAGCTGGTGGCCGCGCTGGCCGGCCAGTCCTGGGAGGAGCTG
>DATAFN010000115.1:0-3460 GCA_036257435.1 Actinomycetes bacterium | reverse complement strand
GCCGAGTTATCGATATGTCTACTCGGGCGCGGTGCAGATCGGTCTGGACGTACCGCGACCTGAGCTGGACGAACGGATCGCCATACGGGTCGAGCGGATGTGGGCGCGCGGCCTGGTGGACGAGGTACGGCGGCTGGCTGCAGTCGGCCTGCGGGCGGGCCGGACCGCAAGCCGGGCGCTTGGCTACGCGCAGGTTCTCAAGTACCTGTCCGGGGAGTGGACCGAGGAGCAGGCCAAGCGCGAGACGATCAAGGCGACGCGGCGGTTCGCCCGGCGCCAGGACTCTTGGTTCCGGCGCGATCCGCGAGTCCGCTGGCTGGCCTACGACCGCGCCGACCTGGTGCCGGCGGCGCTGGAACTGGTCGCCCCCGTACGATCGGTCGGGTGAGCGCACCGAGTGCACCAATTGCACCGATCACGTTCGTCAAGGGACACGGCACCGAGAACGACTTCGTGCTGCTGTTCGACCCCGAGCGTGCGCTCGACCTGACCCCCCGGCTGGTGGCCGCGATCTGCGACCGGCGAGCCGGGATCGGCGGGGACGGCGTGCTGCGGGTTGTGCTCGCGGCGACCGATCCGGAAGGCGCGCCGATGTCGGACCGTGCGCGCTGGTTCATGGACTACCGCAACGCGGACGGATCGATCGCCTCGATGTGCGGCAACGGCTTGCGGGTGTTCGCCCGGTACTTGGTGGACAACTACCTCGAGCCGGCCGGAGAGTTCGAGGTTGCCACCCGCGGCGGACTGATGCCGGTGCGGCTCGGTGCGATCGGCGCGGTCACCGTTGACATGGGCCGCTACCAGCTCCCGGAGCTACCGCCGCTTACCGTCACCGCCAACGGCCGGTCGTGGCCGGCCACCGCGGTAGCGATGCCCAACCCGCATTCGGTCGCCGTGGTGGACGACCTTGCCGACCCGGGCGAGCTGGCCGAGCCACCGGTAGTCAGCCCAGCCGGTGCGTTTACCGATGGCGTGAACGTCGAGTTCGTGGTGGCCAAGGACGACCGGCACCTGGTCATGCGGGTACACGAGCGGGGCGTGGGGGAGACCCGGTCCTGCGGGACCGGCGCATGCGCGGCCGCGGTAGTGCTGGCCGGCGGCACTCCCGGCAGCACCGTGGTCGACGTACCGGGCGGTCGGCTGACCGTGACGATCCGGGCCGATGGGCACGTAGAGCTCACCGGGCCAGCGGTCCTGCTGGCCGCCGGCACGCTGCACCCGGCCGCCCTGGTCGGTGAGATCGGCGCATGAGCTACCGGATCCACCGAGTCACGGCCGATGACTGGCGGCGGATCAAGACGCTCCGGCTGGCCGCGCTTGCGGATACCCCGATCGCGTTTGTCGAGCGGTACGAGGATGCGGCACAGGCGCCCGACACGGAGTGGAAGTTTCGCGCCGAGCGGGCTGCCCGGGCCACGAACATGCAGGTGCTCGCCGTCACCGACGACGGTCATTGGGTCGGCATGATGAGCGCGTTCATTCCGGAGGACGCCGAACCGGGCCGGGCCAAGCTGGTCGGGGTCTGGGTGCATCCGGACCACCGTGGCCGGTCGGCCGGAGTCGCCGAGCTGCTGCTCGACGCGGTGATCAACTGGGCTCGGGACGAGGTCGCGGTCGATCGGCTGGACTTGCAGGTCACCGAGACCAACCAGCGCGCGGTCGCGTTCTACCTGCGCAATGGCTTCGTGCAGAACGGGCGCGACGAGCCGTACCCGCTCGACGAGTCGCTGATCGAGCTGGGGATGACCTTGGAGCTCGCACCGGACTAAGGGATCACCGACTGGAAACCGGGATGCCGCCGGCCGCCTGCCTGTGTCAGGCTGGATGGGACAACAGCGCTGCTGAGGAAGGCGATCACGAATCTCATGACATCCGCGTACGACATGTCGCCGCTGGGCGAACCGGAACGCGCGCACGAGTCGGAGCCGGATCTGGACGCCTTCCCTGCCGATCTCGACGACGCAGATCTCGACTCGGACGACGCTACGATCCGGATCGACCAGCCGGACGGCGACCAACTAGACCTGGCCGATCGGCAGGCGCTGCGCCGGGTCGCCGGGCTGTCCACCGAGCTCGCCGACATCACCGAGGTCGAGTACCGCCAGCTGCGCCTGGAGCGGGTCGTCTTGATCGGGGTTTGGACTGAAGGCACCGCAAGCGAGGCCGGCAACTCGCTGGCCGAGCTGGCCGCACTTGCCGAGACCGCGGGCAGCCAGGTCCTCGAGGGGCTGATTCAGCGCCGCGACAAGCCGGACCCGGCCACCTACATCGGATCGGGCAAGGCCCGCGAGCTGCGCGAGATCGTGGTCTCCTCGGGCGCCGACACGGTGATCTGCGATGGCGAACTGACCCCGGGACAGCTGCGCCAGCTCGAGGACGTGGTCAAGGTCAAGGTCATCGATCGGACCGCGCTGATCCTGGACATCTTCGCCCAGCACGCGAAGAGCCGGGAGGGCAAGGCCCAGGTCGCGCTGGCGCAGATGGCGTACATGCTGCCCAGGCTGCGCGGCTGGGGCGAGTCGATGTCCCGGCAGGCCGGTGGCCGGGTGGCCGGCGGCGGTGGCATCGGTACTCGTGGACCCGGTGAGACGAAGATCGAGACCGATCGTCGCCGGATCCGCAACCGGATGGCCAAGCTCCGGCGCGAGATCGCGGAGATGACGGTGTCGCGCGGCACTATGCGACAGGAGCGGCGGCGCAACTCGGTGCCGGCGGTCGCCATTGCGGGCTACACGAACGCCGGTAAGTCCTCGCTGCTCAACCGGCTCACCGGGGCCGGCGTGCTGGTCGAGGACGCGCTGTTCGCCACGCTCGACCCGACCGTGCGCCGGGCCGAAACGTCGACCGGCCGCAACTACACGCTGGTGGACACGGTCGGCTTCGTCCGGCACCTGCCGCATCAGCTGGTCGAGGCGTTCCGATCCACCCTCGAAGAAGTATCCGACGCGGACCTTGTGCTGCACATCGTGGACGGCTCGAACCCCGAACCGGAGGCACAGCTGGCCGCCGTGCGCGAGGTGTTCGCCGAGATCGGTGCCGACCAGGTGCCGGAGATCGTAGTGATCAACAAGGCCGACATCGCCGATCCGGACGTGATCGCGCGACTGGTCCGGCGCGAGCCGCACTCGGTCGTGGTCTCGGCCCGCACCGGCTGGGGCATCCCGGAGCTGCTGGCCGCAATCGAGCGGGATCTGCCCCGTCTTCAGATCGAGATTGATGCGCTGGTCCCGTACGCGCTGGGCGGCCTGGTGTCCCGGGTCCACGAGCATGGCGAGGTGCTCGCTGAGGAGCACACCGAGGTCGGTACCCGGTTGCGCGCTCGGGTCGACCCCGCATTGGCAGCCGAGCTCGACCGCTACGCGGCGAACGGGCAGCGCCGGTAGCCGAATCGACGTTGGATGCAGCGCCACGCCCAAGTCCGGCCAAGCCGCCGCGATCTTGTGACTGCGCGCTTGCAGGG
>DATAFN010000080.1:0-3927 GCA_036257435.1 Actinomycetes bacterium | reverse complement strand
ACCTGCACCCGACGTGCGTGCTACACCCGGACGACACCGATGCGATCGAGCGCGCGCACAAGGCGTTCGGCGAGATCTTCCGGGCGGCGATGGAGCTTGGCGGGACGATCAGTGGCGAGCACGGCATCGGCGCGTCCAAGCTGCCTTACCTGGTGGAACGGCTCGGGCCGGTCCAGGTCGACCTGCTGCGCCGGATCAAGACCGCGTTCGACCCGGCCGGAATCCTCAACCCGGGAAAGCTGGGGTCATGACCGAGCCGAGCCGGGCGGCCGATCCGAACCCGGGCCTGCGCACCGCGAGCCCACCGACCCTGCCGCTGTTCAGCCCGGACCTGCTGGACCGGTGCATCTCGTGCGGGTTCTGCCTGCCGGCCTGTCCGACCTACGCGCTGACCCAGGAGGAGGCGTCCTCGCCGCGCGGCCGGATCACGCTGATGCGCGCGGTCCAGACCGGACGGCTGCCGCTGTCCACGCCCGAGGTCAGCGAGCAGTCCAGCTTCTGCCTGGGCTGCCGCGCGTGCGAGGTGGTGTGCCCGGCCGGGGTGCGCTACGGCGCGCTACTGGAGGAGTGGCGGGACGCGAGCTGGTCCGGGCGCCGCCGGCCGCTGCGGTTGCGTGCCCTGCTGCTCGCCGCCCGTCAGCGCTGGGCGATCGCGCTGCTGGGCCGGATCCGCCGGGCCGCGCGGCCGGGTCCGGACCGGCGCCAGACGGCCGGACCGTCCGATGGAGACCGGCTGCTACTCGGGTGCTTCGAGCGGATCCTGTATCCGGGCGTGAGCCGGGCCGCGGTTGCGGTGTCGGCCGAGCTCGGGGTTCCGGCACCACCGGCCGCGACTGGGTGCTGCGGGGCCCTGCACGCGCACAACGGCGAGCTCGATCGGGGTCGGGAGATGGCCCGGCGGCTCGGAGCGGTGGTGCCCGGTCTGGTCGTGACCACGTCCGGCGGGTGCGCGGCGCACCTGGCCGAGGTACTCGGCCGGGATCGGGTGGTCGAGATCTCCGAGCGGCTCGCCGGTGGTCCGGCACCGCCGGCCGGCCGGCTCAGCGCCGGCGGGCGCCCGTTGCGGATCGGCCTGCAGGACTCTTGCCACCTGCGCAACGGGCTCGGAGTCTTCGCGCAGCCACGCGCGGTGCTCCGCGCCATCGCCGACTACGTCGAGATCGACGGTGCCGACCGGTGTTGCGGGGCGGCCGGCACCTACTCGATGCTCCGCGCCGACGACAGCCGGCGCATCCTGGCGGCCAAGCTGGACGCGATCGAGGCGGCCGGAGTGGACGTGATGGCCGTGGTCAACCCGGGTTGCCTGCGTCAGCTGCGCGCCGGCCTGCGGTCCCGACGATCCGCGGTGCGGGTCATGCACCTGGCCGAGCTGGTCGCGGCGGCAGCCAGCGAGCCAGGTATGAGGTGAGCCCACCAAGATCGGTGCCGGCGCAGCGGTAGCCGATGTGGCCGTCGGGCCGTACCAGATACTGCGCCGGCCGGCCGCGTCCGAGCCGGCGAAGCAGGCCGCCGTCGGCATCATGCAGTACGTCGCCGCCGCCGGTGGACGCCACCGGATCCCCGGTCAGGTAGTGGATCGCAACCAGGTCGCGAACCGGCGCGGTCGCGGCCTCGACCGCCGCGGGGTCCCAGTCCTCGACCGGGCCGGATAGCAGCAGGTGCAGCCGCGGGCCGGACAGCGCCTCATGCAGCCAGCCCGGCTGGTTGCTTCGCTCGATCGGGCCGTCGGGCACCCGGTCGCCGGCCCGGGGACCGGTACGCGGCCGGGGGCGGCCCTCGATACTAAGCGGGCTGCTGCGGTATTTGACGCCGAGTTCGGAGACGATGCGGAAACCGATGCGCCGGACCGGCCCGATCCGGCCGGCCAACGGGGCCAGGCGGGGCAGCAGCCGGGTCCGCACCAGGCGTGGCACCAGGCTGGTGCCGGTGGCCACTCGAAACGGTGCGTCGGCCAGTCGCAGCACGAACCGGCCGACCGGATGTCGCTCGGTCTGATAGCTGTCCAGGAGCACCGGATCGGCACCACCAAGGACGAGCGCGAGCTTCCAGCCCAGGTTCCATGCGTCCTGAATGCCGGTGTTCATCCCTTGACCGCCCGCCGGGCTGTGCACGTGCGCGGCGTCTCCGGCCAGAAACACCGGCCCCGCCCGGTAGTCGGTGGCCAGCCGCTGATGCAGCTTGAAGTAGGTCAGCCAGAACGGGTCACGCAGCCGCAACGAACCACCGGCGAACCGGTCCACGATCGCCTGCAGCTCGTCCATGGTCGGCTGATTCGCGTCGGGATCGAGATGGGCATCGGCGATGGTGAGGATCCGCCAGCTGGCCGGGTGACGCAGCGGAAAGAACAGCAGCACGCCGTCGTCGCCCGGGAAGAAGTGCGCCGCATCCTGGTCGAGGCCGCCGTCGACCTCGACGTCGGCCAGCACGAACGTCTGCGGGTAGGCCGAACCCGCGAACCCGATCCCGGCTTGGTGCCGAACAGTGCTGTGCGCGCCATCGCAGCCGACCAGGTAGGACGGGCTGACCTGCTCGGTTCGGCCGTCCGAGTGGCGCAGCACGCAGCGCAGCCCGTCCGGTCCCACAGTGGCACCGAGCAGCTCGGTGCCGCGCTCGACGCTGAGGCCGCGCTCGGCCAGCGATTCGGAAAGCACCGCTTCGGTCTCGGCCTGGGACAGGAACAGCAGGAACGGGTAGCGGGTGTCGTCGAGCCCGGTGTCGAAGATCGGCACGTCGACCACCTTGCCGCCGGCATGGAACTGCAGCCGGATGGCGTCGTTGCCGCGAGACAGCAGCGGTGCCGCCAGCCCGAGCGCGCCCAGCACCTCGAGGGTGCGCGGCTGGATCGCGAGGGCTCTGGACTCGTGCACCCGATCCAGCTGGCGATCGATCACGCGGGTCGGCACGCCCCACGCCGCCAGCGCCAGACCAAGGGTGAGGCCGGTCGGACCGGCGCCGACGACCAGCACATCGAGCCGGGATGCGGCGCCGGGCATGTCGAGAGGGTACCGGGCGACAAAAGTAGGGTGCGCGACGTGGTGGTCCGCGCACCCTAGCTACCTGTATCTACGTCCATCGGCACGTGCGCGGCTCGACTTCAGCAAATCGGCCTAGAAAATTCCGCGGTGGGTCGTGCGGTTACTCCGCGACGCCGGCTCCCTGCATCGCCGACATGTCGACGTCGGCAGGCTTGGCCTTGATCGCGAATATGGTCACCAGCAACGCGACCACCGCAAGCAGAGCCGCGAGCTGGAAGGCCCGAGCAATGCCGTGCGCCAGGATCAGGTCGTAGAACGGAGGCGGTGGGATCTTCGTCTGCTGGAACTGGGCCAGCTGCTCCGGTGTCGAGTTGGCCACGATCGCCGGCAACTGCTGGTTGATCTCGTTGCGCAGCGCGGTGCCGAACACGGTGGTCAGCACCGCCAGACCGATCGAGCCGCCGACCATCTGCATGACGTTGAGCAATCCCGACGCCGCGCCGGACTCCCGGTTCTCCACTCCGGACAGCGCCAGCACCGTGACCGGCATGAACACGAAGCCCATTCCGAGCCCGAATATCACTATCGGGAGCAGCAACCCCTCCACGTAGCTGCTGTCCGCGTTGATCTGGGCGAGCCAGATCAGGCCGATCGCCGCCAGCACGCCGCCGATGACCATGAACAGCTTCGGCCCGTACTTCGGCAGCATCTTGGCCGCGAACCCAGCGGTCGCCGCGATCGCGACAGTGACCGGCAGGAACGCGACGCCGGCCTTGAGTGGGCTGTAGTCGAGCACGTTCTGCACGTACTGGGTGAGGAAGAAGAACATCCCGAACATGGCCGCGGCGAACAGCAGCATCACCACGTAGCTGCCGGAGCGGTTGCGGTTGCGGAACAGATGCAGCGGCGTGATCGGCTGCTGGCTGTTGCGCTCGATGAGCAGGAACATGGC
>DATAFN010000041.1:0-2797 GCA_036257435.1 Actinomycetes bacterium | reverse complement strand
CGAGGTGCGCTCCACGGTCAGCGGGGACATCGACCTCAACGGCATCCTCGGCCTCGACCCGGACGTGCGCAACGGCTACCAGCGGATCACCGTCCGGCTCGCGATCAAGGGTGACGCCCCGGCCGAGAAGCTGCGCGAACTCGTCGAGCAGTCCCGGGCCCGCTCCGCCGTCTACGACGTCATCACCAACCGGGTGCCGGTCACCATCGAAGTCGACACCAACTGACGGCGCCGTCTGCAGCCCGTGGGTGAGGGAGCCGGCCTAGGCCCGCTCCTCGCCCAGGGCGAGTTCGCCGGGCAACCGCTGGACGGGCACGCTGCCTCGAAGCCGTGGATCCCGAGGCCGGGTGGCCACCGGGATAGTTCGTCTCAGGACGAAACGTTCCCGTTCTACGTTGAGTGCATGATCCGATCCCGCGCGCAGGCCGGGCGAGCTCGGCCGAGCCCGCCCGGGTGGCTGCCGGTCGCGGCGGCGCTGACCACGGTGCTGCTGTGGGCCTCGGCGTTCGTCGCGATCCGGCATGTCGGCCGGGAGATCTCCGCCGGTCCGCTGGCCCTGGGCCGATTGCTGGTCGGGAGTGCGTTACTGGGCGCCTTCGCCGCTGTTCGGTCCCGTCCACGGATAGGTCGACGCTGGCCGGTGCGGCGTGACTGGGTTCCACTGCTGATCTGCGGCGTGCTGTGGTTCGGCCTGTACAACGTCGCCCTCAATGCGGCCGAGCGGCGAATCGACGCCGGTACTGCCGCGATGGTCGTCAACGTTGGCCCACTGTTGATTGCACTGGTCGCGGGCGTCGTGCTCGGCGAGGGGTTCCCGCGCCAGCTCGTGCTCGGCAGCGCGGTCGCCTTCGGCGGCGTGCTCGTGATCGGAGCGGCCTCCTCGTCCCATTCGGCGCAAGGCGTCGGGGTGCTGCTGTGCGTACTGGCCGCGGTTGGCTACACGATCGCCGTGGTAGCGCAGAAACCGTTGCTCGCCCGGCTACCCGCACTCGAGGTGACCTGGCTGGCCTGCACGATCGGCGGGGTGTGCTGCCTGCCGTTCCTACCGCGGCTGCTCAGCGATGTCGCCGCCGCGGAACCGGCAACCGTGGCGTGGCTGGTCTACCTCGGCGCGTTTCCGACCGCGCTGGCGTTCACTACCTGGGCATTCGCGCTATCGCATACCAGCGCCGGCCAGATGGGCGCCACGACATACCTGGTCCCGCCGCTGGCGGTGCTGATCGGATGGCTCTCGCTGGGCGAGTCGCCACCCGGCTTGGCGTTCGCCGGAGGCGCGCTGTGCCTGGCCGGCGTATATCTGTCCCGGCGGGCACCGAGGCGGCGGTCGCGCTGGCCGAGGATCGCAGCGGAGCCGCCTGAGGACGAGCCGAGGCGCGCGGTGGCGGCCTCAGATCCGGCGCACTGATACGCGCCGATGATGGCGGCGCGGCGCCTGGATGGTCGAGAGCGGGGTGGAGTGCCGCCGCCACACCCGCCAGGTGCCGTCCTGCCGCCGCCACACGTCGCTGATGACGAACGTGCCGTCCCGGTCGACTCCACCCACCGACGTGGTCATCCGTACCCGCTGAACGATCAAAGCGAGATCATCGGTTGCGTCTACGATCCGGTCCTCGATCTCGTACTCGTGGACCTGGTAGTCCGGCAACGTGCGCAACCACTCGCTCCGTCCCAGTACCGAGACGGTGGGCCAGACCAGCACGAGCGAGAAGTCGTCGTCGAGGATCCGGCCGGCGGCCTGGACATCGCGTTCCTCGATCGCGCGCTGCCACTGCTGGGCGCGCGCCACGACCTGCTGGGCGTCGGTCATGACCCGCACTTTACGCCGGAGGCAAGTGGTGTGAAGGGGCGCCGAAATTGTTCCTCGAACCATCCGAACGGGCGGCGGCAGACCGCACCCAGCGGTGCCCGTAGGTTCACCACGCCGGGTCGGTGAAGACCGGTACGCCGTCGACGTAGGTGCCCAGCACCCGCACGCTGCCGATGTCGCCATCCGGGCCGGCGAACGGATCGCGATCTACGACGACCAGGTCGGCGAGCTTGCCGGCTTCGATCGATCCGGTCTCCTGGTCGGCGTGGTTCACGTACGCCGAGCCGATCGTGTAGGCGTCGAAGGCGGTGGCCAGGTCGAGCCGTTGCACCGGCAGGAACGGCTCCTCCGCACCGGAGCCCTCGCCCGGCGGCGGCAACCTCGTCACCGCCACCTGCAGCGCACGGAACGGGTTCGCCGTCGTCACCGGCCAGTCGCTGCCGGCGGCCAAGTGCGCGCCGGATGCCTGCAGCGAGCCGAACGGGTACTGCCACTCGGTCCGCTCCGGGCCGAGGAACGGGATGGTCAGGTCGTCCATTTGCGGCTCGTGATACGCCCAGAGCGCCTGCATGGTCGCGGCCACCCCGAGCGAGCCGAAGCGCGGCACGTCGACCGGCTGGATGACCTGCAGGTGGGCGATGTGCGGCCGGGTGTCGGTGTGGCCGTTGGCGTTCCGGCAGGCGGCGATGGCGTCGAGTGACTCGCGGATCGCGCGGTCGCCGATCGCATGGAAATGCAGCTGGAAACCGGCCGCGTCCAGGGTGGATGCGTAGCCGCGCAGCGCGCCCGGAGCGACGTAGCTCGAGCCGGTCCCGCCGCCGTGGCCGTCCACATCGAGGTACGGGGTGACCATCCCGGCGGTGAAGTTCTCCGCGATGCCGTCCTGCATGATCTTCACGGAGGTAGCCCGAAACCGGCCGGTGCCGTCCGGTCCGCCGGCCCCCTCCCGGCGCGCCAGCAGGTCGTCGATCTGCTCGCCGCCGCGGTCCC
>DATAFN010000029.1:0-3607 GCA_036257435.1 Actinomycetes bacterium | reverse complement strand
GTACTGCTCCCAGCAACCCTTGTTGCCGCAGCCGCAGCGCAACCCGCCGGGTACCACTTGCATGTGCCCGAACTCCCCGGCGATGCCGAACTCGCCGCGGTAGAGCTCCCCTCTCATGACCATTCCCCCGCCGACGCCGGTCCCGAGCGTGACGCAGACGATGTGGCTGTGCCCGCGCCCGGCGCCGAACCGGGCCTCGCCCCAGGCCGCGGCGTTCGCGTCGTTCTCCACGACGACCGGCAGCCCGACCCGCTTCTCGATGTCGGCCTTGATCGGCTCGTTGCGCCAGGCCAGGTTCGGCGCGAACAGCACAGTGGAGCGCTGGGCGTCGATGTAGCCGGCGGCACCGATCCCCACCGCGCGCACCTGACTGAAGCGCTCGGCCAGTTCGAGCACCAGGGCCGCGATCACGTCCTCCGTCGCCTCCGGATCGCTGGCCGGGGTCTCTCGCTTGGCCCCAAGCAGGATCTTGCCGTCAGCGTCGACCACACCGCCGGCCACCTTCGTACCGCCGATGTCGACACCGATGGTCAGATCCATGGTCACCTCATCCAACGAACCGAACGACGGCCGAGCGACGTCATGCCACGTCGATGTGCTCCACCATCGCGTGCGATGGTGAGCTCGCCCGGCCGGGCGCCATTGGAATCCCGTCGAGGAACGCCTTGGCCGCAGCCACCAGCGAGATGGCGGCAAAAGTCAGATGCTCGGCCACCTCCGGCTTGGACTCGCGCAGCGCGACGATGGCCTGGCAGAGCGGGCACAGTTGGCACTGTGGCTCGTCCGTGGCCAGGTGGGTCGACGCCCATTCCCGGAGGGTGCCGATGAGCTGACCGAACTCCTCTGCGGTAGCGGTCATCGCAGCTCCTTAGCCGGGGCGAAGCGGACGGTCAACCGGCCGTCTGTCAGCTCAGCTGCGGAGACCGTGGTGCGAGCCATCGCGGCCGGCAGCGCGAGAACACGCCGGTATCCACCTACGGTCAGCACCAGCTCATCGCCCTTTCTGGCCAGATCGAGGTCCCGCCGGTCGGCGAACGGCAGGGCAAGGGAGAGTATGTAGGAGGAGCCGTCGCGCGACACCCGCATCGGATCCTCGGCGGACGCCGGCGCCAGCGGATCGGCCGGTCGCCGTGTACCGGTGCCGTACGCGGCGGCCCCGAACTCCGCGAGCTCCGCGACTCCGACCGGCTCGGCCGACCGGTACGGCGAGCGGTAGACCGGCAGCGGTGCGAACGAGTCGTCGATCTCGGCCAGCTGGGCGGCCTGCGCGGTGTTCCACGCCTGCCGCCATGGGTCGGCACCGGCCACCGGGAACACCCGGTTGGCGATGACCGCGTCTACCCGGTAGCCGTACAGGCAGAGCGAGGTGTAGGTGCGCCTGGCCTCGGCGACCACCACCGACTCGGGGGTGAGCACGAGCCGAATCGACGCATCCGGATCGGTCAGCAGGTCGCGCACCTCGGCCAGCTCGGCGTGCAACCGCTCGAACGCGTCGAAGACCTCCTCGTGCGGCATCGGCACGCCGGCCAGCCGACCGAGTACCGGACGGAGTGTTTTGATCACCCGGCGCTCCACCGGGAAGATGCGGTTCATGTACCACGCCAGCGCTTCGGGCAGCGCGAGCAGCCGCAGCGTCTCGGCAGTCGGCGCGCAGTCGAGCACCACCAGGTCCCAGCGCCCGCTGCGCACCTGGTCGCGCACTTCGAGCAGGGCAAGCACCTCTTCGGCACCGGGGAGCACGGTCAGCTCCTCAGCCTCGATCGGGTCCACTCCGGCCGAGTCGAGCACGCTCAGCAGGTAGTGCTGGATCTGCTGCCAGGACCGCTCGAGGCGCCGCTGGGCATCGACGTGCTGGACGAACAGCCCGTCGTCCACCTCGGTCGGCTCGGCACCGACATTCGCCGCGAACGTGTCGCCGAGCGAGTGCGCAGCGTCGGTGGACAGCACCAGCGTCTTGCGGCCCAACCGCGCGGCCAGCGTGGCGGTTGCCGCCGCAGCCGTGGTCTTGCCGACGCCGCCCTTCCCGGTAAACAGCAGCACCCGCACGGTCAGCCGCCATCCGCGCGCTGGCTGGCCACTCGCTTGGCCAGCTCCTTCAGCGCCGTGTCGACGATGACTTTCTCCGCCTTGCGCTTGATCATGCCGAGCATCGGGATCTTGGTATCGACGGTAAGCCGGTAGGTCACGTCGGTGCGGGCCGGGCCAGCGGCCGGCACCAGCGTGTACGACCCGTCAAGGGCGCGCATCAACGAGCCCTCCTCGACCAGCGTCCAGCGCACTTCGCGATCGTCGTCCCAGGTGTAGCCGAGTGTGTACTCGTCCTTGATAACCCCTGCGTCGAGAACGAAGCGCACCTGGTCGGCCCGCCCGTCCGCACTGGCGGACAGGACCTTCGCCTCCTTTACCTGGCCGGTCCAGTCCGGATACGCCGCGAAGTCGGCGATCACCATCATGATCTCGGTTGGAGTGGCGTCGATGGTGATGCTCGACGTCGTCTGATCAGCCATGCAGCGAGGCTACCGGGGATCGCCCCAGTCGAGGACGTAGGGACGACCGGTGGCCGCGAAGTGGCCCACGTTGATGCACTCGGTCCGGCCGATCCGCAGCCTTCCGGCCAGCGGGTTGTGCACGTGTCCGAACAGCATGTACCGAGGCTGGTGCCGGTGGATCGCCTCGAGCAGCGCCTGGCTACCCCGCTCGGATCGGCGGGCGACCGTGTCGTAGCTGAGCTCGGCGATGGCCGGCGGAATGTGGGCGGCAAGTACGTCGACCGGGCCGAGAGCGGCCACCTTCGCGCCGTACTCGTGCTCGTCGATCACAGCCAGGCCCTGGTGCGGGGTCGGCAGCCCGCCACCGACGAAGCCGACCCGCCACCCGTCGAGTTCGACCACCTCGCCGTCCAGGAAGTGCAGCCCGTCTCGCAGGTAGTCCGGCCACAGGTGGGGCATATCGACGTTGCCGTAGGTCAGGTAGGTCGGCGTTGGCAGCTCCGCGAAGAGGACCCGGTACTGATCCCTGACCAGCCGCTCGGTGATCGCGCGCGGATCGCCGTCCAGACCGGCGAGCAACCCGTGCAGGTACGTCCTGGCCTCGTCGAACCGATGCCGGTCGCGCAGCTCGATCCAGTGGCTGACCGCGTCCGGGCCGAACAGGTCGGCGAACACGCCCCGGCCCGGATCTGCGTAGTCGACGAACAGCGCCAGATCGCCGAGGCAGAGCAGCGCGTCGGCGCCGGCACCGGCCCGGGCCAGGTGCTGGTGGGCGCCATGTACGTCGCTGATGACGTGAACCCGCATCGGTCCGATTGTCCCCGAACGCACGGCCGACCCGGGCGCGCCCACCGCCAGCCCGCCGCCAGCCCGCCGCTAGTCCCCGGACTCGAGCGCGTCTTTGAGCGCGAATGCGTGCTCCTTCCAGCGCAGCGTGTACTGCCGGCGCAGCCGTCGTCTCCGACGCTCGCTGATCGCGGTGCCCGGATCCACCCGCAAGAAGTAGTGCACGATGACCCCGCGGCCGCGAAAGTCCTCCAGCCAGACCTCGGCCGTGCCGGTCAGCTGCCCGGCCACCGCCCAGCGCACCCCGTGGAGCCCGCGGTCCTCGCTAACAG
>DATAFN010000007.1:0-15383 GCA_036257435.1 Actinomycetes bacterium | reverse complement strand
CAGCTCGACCATGTGCTCGGCTTCGTGGGCCGGCAGTCGCACCCGCACGTCCAGCTGATCCTGGTCCAGCACGGGTTCAGCACCCCGGACACCGAGCTGGCCGCCCGGGCGGCCGCGGCCGGCGTAGCCAACCTGATCGCGCTCACCGCACCGGCCACCAGGACGCTGGGCGGCTGCCTGAACCTGGGCGTGGACGCCGCGGACGGCGACTACCTGGCCAAGATGGATGACGACAACTTCTACGGTCGCCACTACTTGCGTGACCTGGTCCGGGCGTTCGAATACTCCGACGCGGCGGCCGTCGGTAAGTGGGCACATCTGGTCCACCTGGAGGGCTCGAAGGCCACGCTGTTGCGGTTCGGCCATGCCGAGCACCGTTACACCGACCTGGTCCAGGGCGGAACGATCATGACGGAGCGCGCCACTGCGATGCGGCTCCGGTTCGAGGATCTACCGCGCCGGGTGGACACCACATTCCTCGACAAGATTCGCGCGGCGGGCGGCTCGGTGTACTCCGCGGATCGGTTCAACTTCGTCTCCATCCGGCGCGCCGACCCCGGCTCGCACACCTGGACCATCACGGAGCGGCAGCTGCTTGCCCGGCGAGCGCGGCTGCTTTTCTATGGCGAGCCATTCGAGCACGCCGAGGTGTGAGCTTGGATGCGGGCCGGCGGATAGCGCGGCGAGCGGCGGGGTCACTGCCCGGTGGAACCGAGTTGTGATGCGCCGGGCGCCGGGTAAACAGCGTCGTTAGACTCGGTGGCCGAACCCGAGTGATTCGATCTTGTTAGGAAGACTTGCTGTGGCTCAGGCCCCGACCATGGTCCGATCGCGACCGGCCGAGGAACCGCCCTCCCGGTCGGAGGCGGCCCCGGAGCGCGGGTTCCGCGGCGACGTCGAGGGTCTGCGGGCGGTCGCGGTCGGCCTGGTGCTGCTGTACCACGCCGGGCTATCCCTGGTCCCGGGCGGGTTCGTCGGCGTCGATGTGTTCTTCGTGATCTCCGGCTTCCTGATCACCGGTCTACTGGTCAAGGAGCTGCGAAAGACCGGTCGGATCTCGCTGGCCGGCTTCTATGCCCGCCGAGCCAAGCGGCTGCTCCCGGCGACCGCCGTCGTCCTCGTCTCGACCGCGGTCCTGGTTCTCGTGTTCGTCCCGAAGATCCACTGGGCCGAGATCGGTGGGGACATCGTGGCGTCGGCGCTGTATGTGGTGAACTGGCGCCTGGCCAACCGATCCGTGGACTACCTGGCCGAGGACAGCGGCACGTCCCCGCTTCAGCACTTCTGGTCGCTAGCTGTCGAGGAGCAGTACTACCTGGTCTGGCCGGTGCTCATCCTGCTCGCCACGCTGTGGGTGCGCCGCCGTGGCCGACCGATGACCGGAGCCCTGTGGCTGGGCCTGGCTGTCATCGGGCTGCCGTCGCTGGCCTGGTCGATCTACCAGACCGCGTACGAGCCGGCCCGCGCATTCTTCATCACCACGACCCGGATGTGGGAGCTGGCAATCGGCGCCGCGGTAGCCATCGCGGCCAGCCAGCTGGCCCGGATGCCCCGAGTTGTCGCGGTGGTGCTCGGTTGGGCCGGCCTGGCCGCGATCGCGGCCGCCGGACTGGTCTACTCGGTGCACACGCCGTGGCCGGGATACGCTGCCCTGCTGCCGGTGCTCGGCTCCGCCGCGGTGATTGCGGCCGGCACCGCGGCCGGTCGGGCCGGACCGATCGCGCTGCTCGGCACCCGGCCGTTCCTCTGGGTGGGTGCGCTGTCGTACTCCCTGTACCTATGGCACTGGCCGCTCATCGTCATCGCCACCTACCACTGGGGCGAGCTGTCGTTGCTGCGCGGCCTGCTAGTGGCGGCGATCTCGGTCATCCCGGCCTACGTGACCTACCGGCTGATCGAGAACCCGTTCCGGTATTCGGCCGCGCTGTCGCGCTCACCCCGACTGGCGCTCAGTATCGGCGCGAATGCGACCCTGATCGGCGTGCTGGCCGGCACGATGGTCGTCCTCGCGGTGCCGTCGGCGGCAGCGCCGGCGGGACCCAGCCCGGGTGCGGCCGTGCTCGAATCCCGCTCCGGCGCCACCAGGGGTGCGCCGGTCGACAAGGTCGAATGGATCACGCCGGATCCGCTCCAGGCAACAAAGGACGTACCGGAGCTTTATGCCGACGGCTGCCAGGTGTCCGCGGCATCCAGCGATCCGAAGGCCTGCGTGTACGGCAATCCGGACGGCAAGACTACGGTCGCGCTGGTCGGCGATTCCAAGATCGCCCAGTGGCTGCCGGCGTTCCAGTTGCTGGCCAAGGCGAACGACTGGAAGATCATCACCCACACCAAGTCGGCGTGCCCGTTCAGCTCCGCCCTGATAACGCTGAACGGCGAGGAGTACCAGAGCTGCACGGCCTGGAACGCGAGGGTGCTCGCGGCGCTGACCGGGCCGGACAAGCCGGACTACGTGATCACTTCGCAGGTCCGGAAGTTTGCCGTGAGGCCGGCCGGACTCAGCGGCCGCGCCGCCGCTGTCGACGCGATGGTGGCCGGCATGCACGCCAGCTGGACGGCGCTGATCGACGCCGGGGTCAAGGTGATCGTGCTCGGCGACACTCCCCAGACCGGCATGAGCGTGTACGAGTGCGTGTCGGAGAACACCGATCACCTGACCCGGTGTACCTATGACCGAGCCAAAGGCGTGGCCCGCAGTGCGCTGCCTACTCAGCAGGCCGCGGTCGCCAGCATGCCCGAGGTGAAGCTCGTCGACCTGACCAGGTCGATCTGCCCGACCCCGCAGTGCGCACCGGTCATCGGTAACGTGCTGGTCTACCGGCAGGGTTCGCATCTAACCGCGACGTACATCAAGACCCTGGCGCCACAGCTCGGCAAGGAGCTCACTACGGCCGAGCTGCCCGCGGATGGGAAGTCCTGAGCCAGGGAGACCGATGAGTCGTCGAGCGCGACTGCCGGCCCGCGTCCGGCGGGTGGCCCGCGAACTGCTCGATCGGGCCGAATCGGCCGGCCGAGCTCGCCCATCGGGCGCAGCCGGCGCCAGTACGGCAACCGACCGGTCGGGCGCACCGGCGGTGGCGCCCGACGAGGTCCCGGCCGCACCGGACCGGCCACGTCTCGGCGACATCACCGTTGCCCTGGCTGCCGGCGACCGACTGCGGACCGGGCTGGCCTGGGAGTGGCACCAGCGTCGTCTCGAGCCGGCGTCCTGGCGGCAGGCGCTGGCCGACCCCCCAGATCTGGTGCTGCTCGAGCTGACCGGCGATCTCGTGCCGGGGTGGGGTCGACCGGACAATGCCGAGCTGGCGTACCTGGTCGCCGCTTGCCGGCGGACCGCGATCCCGATCGCGCTGTGGGTGACCGCGGGCGAGACGAGCCCGGATACCGCCGCGGGACTGGTCCAGGCCGCCGATGCGGTGTTCATCACGGACGGTGCCATCGACCGCTGGCGGTCACGCTGGCCGGACCGGCGGATCGAACCGCTGGAACCGGCCGCACAACCACGGCTGTCGGCGCCGTATCACGGCGGCCCCGGTGCCAGGCGGGAGCTGGCCGGCTGCCTGATGGTGGATCCGGAGGGTCCGGGAGACGCGGCGGCCGCGATCCTTGACGAGCTGGTCGGTCCGGCGGTTCGGCCGCTGGCCAACGCGGACCTGGACGTCTGGCGGATCGAGCCGTCGAGTGCGGCCAAGCTGCCGGCCGGCGTCCGCGGTCGGGAGCGGGGCACGTTGCCCTACCCGCGGGCCGCGGTTCAGCTCGGCCGCTACCGGGTGCTGGTCGACGCGGGACGGTCGGGTGCCGGTTCGACCTGGGCGCTGCTCGAAGCCGGTGCCGCCGGCACCGCGGTGGTCACCAGCGCGGCGCAGTGGGCGGGGCTGCCGGCCGAGATCGCCGCCCAGGTAGGTACGGCCGACGATCCGAGCACGCTACGCAGCGAGATCGTAGCCCGGGCCGGCCAGCCGGAGCTGCGCGACCGAGAGGCAACCCGACTGCAGCGCGCGGTGCTCGCCGGGCACACCTACGCGCACCGGGTCGACCGCCTGCTCGGTCACCTCGGCCGGCCGGTCCGGGCGGCACCACGGTCGGTGTCTGCCGTGGTGCCCACCAACCGCACGCACGAGCTCGACAACGTGTTCGAGAACATTGGCCGCCAGCACCACCCGGAGGTGGAGCTGGTGCTCGTGCTGCACGGCCTACAGCTGAACACCGCGGATCTGCGGTCCCGGGCCAAGGAGCTCGGGGTGGCGGATCTCACGATCGTGGAAGCCGACGCGGCACTGACGCTGGGTGCGTGCATGAACCTCGGCATCGACGCGGCGGCTGGCGCCTACGTCGCCAAGATGGATGACGACAACTTCTACGGCCGGCACTACCTGACCGATCTCGTACATGCTTTCGACTACACCGACGCCGGGATCGTCGGGAAATGGGCGCACTACGTGTGGCTACGCTCGACCGGGGCGGTAGTGCTGCGCTACGTGGCGGCCGAGCACACCTACGAGCGACGGGTGCAGGGCGGTTCCATGGTCATCGAGGGTGATCTCGCTCGCCGGCTCAGGTTCGCAGACCTGCCACGTGCGGTCGACACCGATCTTCTCGACCGGGCGATGGCAGCCGGGGTGCGGATCTATTCGGCGGACCGGTTCAACTTCGTCAGCGTGCGCGGCACGGACCGGACTGCGCACACCTGGAAGGTGGCCGACAGCACGTTCATGACCGGCACCGGCCGGCTGGTCTTCTACGGCGATCCGCGCACCCACGTCGAGGTCTGACACTATCTTTCGGTAGCTCGCGGCCGGACCGCCGATCCGGGCCCGATCGACCCGCCAACCACGTGCAATCCGATCGACCGGAGCAGCCATGACCGGTGCCACGCACCTTCCGGAGTCGGTTGGCGCGTCCATCGGCGAGCCGGCGGCGACCGAGTCGGACGCGCTTCGCCTCGTCCGGGACGCACCGGTCCGCCAGGGATTCGCTCAGCTCGAGGTGCTCGAGCGGCTCGATCCGGTCGAGGCGGGTGCACTGGTGGCGGAGCACCTGCAGGCGCACCGCGACCACGCCGTCGCGACGCTGCGGCCGCTGGATCCGCCGCCTCGAGTCCGCGGCAACTATCACAAGATCATTGCTAGCCCGACCAACCGAACCAAGTTGAGTCGGGTGCTCGATGTGGTCATGCCCGGAGATCGGGTTCTCGAGATCGGGCTCGGCTACGGCTACCTGGCGTGCCTGCTGTTGCGCGACGCCGGTGTCGGGAGCTACGTCGGCCTGGATCTCACCAAGTACCGGATCACGGTTACCAAAGCACTGGCCGAGGCAAACGGGCTGGCCGGAGTGCCGATGCTGTTCGAGATCGGCGATCTGTACGACCTGACTCCGGCCCGTGTCGCTGAGCATGATCCCGACCTGTTCCTGCTGCTCGAAGTGCTGGATCACGTCCCGGACGCGGAACGGGCGCTGGCCACGCTGGCACGGTGCATGCGTCCGGATGCCGCAATCCTCTTCTCGGTCCCGGTGCTCGGCCGGCTGGAGAAGCTCTGGGGGCATGTGTCGCTGTTCGACTCGGCCCGGGTTCGGGCGATGTGCATGCAGGCGGGCCTGGTCATCCAGCACATCGAGGTGGTGCAGAACTCCTGGACGTTCGTACTGGCCACCCCGACCGCCGCGGTGCCGGCCCGGTTGCTCCACCTGCTCCGCCGGCCGCTGCCGACCGCGCCGCCGGCGGCGGTGGTCAAGCCCACGTTCACCGAGGTCGACCTCACTCAGGTTGCCGGGATCGGGAGCTCGACGGTGGCTGTGGGTGAACGTCGGGTCAGCGCGACCGTCCAGCAACGAGGCGGCCGATGGCAACCGCGGCTGCGCCGGCGTCAGGCGGCGGTCGGTGGGCTGCGTTTTCCGGTCGCCGGCGACGCGGTGCTCCGGCTCGAGCTGGAGTTCGACAAGCCGCGCCGGGTGCGGCGCGTTTTCGTGATCTTGCGGGATGTGCGCGACCAAGAATCCGTCCGCTGGGTGTGGCACTGCAGCGAGGGTCGTGGCCCCAAGCCGGGCCGGCGGGTCTACGTGCTGCGACCAGGTAGGAAGATCGGCCGGTTCGCACCGGTCGGCGAGGAACGGACCGGCGTGTCCCGAACGGCAGAAATCGTGATCAAGCTTGCCCCTGGCGCCTCGGCGGCCACGCTCACGTTGCATCGAGCCGCCGCTGCCCAGGACGCAGCGGAGGACTGACCCGACAACAACCTGAGTCCGCTCACGAAATATCCGCAGGTCGCATCGGTGACCCGGGCCCGCCGGCGCGGCTCCGATACGCCAAGATGATCTTTCTGCGCGGATAGCATTGCTGCTTTGGCAGGCCATCCCTAGTCGAGGAGCTCGTCGCCGTATGTCGCTGTCCCGCCGGATGAAGTCCTTCCTGCGTCGTCGGATCGGCAGAGTGGCGATCTTCTTGCCACCCGATCGTGGTCCGGCGCCCTGGCGCTGGCTCATCGCCAAGGTCCGGGTCATCGAGGCCGAGCTACTGCTCCGCCGGGGTCACGACTACGACGGGGCCGAGCGCACGGTCCGGCCGGTGCTCGACAACCCGCAGGTAGCCAGCCGTGCCTGGGCGGTGATGGCGGGTGTGCGGGAGCACCGCGGTGACCTCGCCGGTGCGCTGGATGCGGCCCGCCGCGCCACCAGCCTGGAGCCGGTCCAGCTCGAGGCGCTGGTAGAGCACCACCGGTTGGCCGCGGCACTACATATCCCGGACGAGCCCGAGAAGCTGCTCGTGCGGATCTTCGAGGAGGTCGGCCGGCTACAGGCGAAGCCGGGGCGGCCGGAGCGGGCGATCGTCCGCGCGCTGATCCGATGCCAAGCCTGGGATGAGCTGGCCAGGTTCATCAAGGACGGGTCGCTGGACGGTCCAGGCGGTGCGCCGCCTACCGACCTGCCGCTGAACGACCTCAGGCGTGCCGCGAGCAAGGCGCTCAGAGCCGGCTATACCAGCGCGGCCATCACCCTGGCCGCGGCCGTGCTGGCCCACCGACCCGATGACGAGGGCGCGCGGCAGACGTTCGACGATGGCAGCGACCAGCTCGAGGTGGTCGCCGCCGGGTGGCTCGAGCCGCCAATCGGAACCACGCCGTACCAGCCGGACGCGACCGCAGTGCTCTCGGTGCTGGCGCAATCCGTACCGGTCACCTCCGGCGGCTACGCGACCAGGTCACACGGCGTGCTGACCAGCCTGGCCGCGCGTGGCTGGCGGGTCGAGGCGGTGACCAGGTTCGGCTTCCCCTATGACCGCTGGCCGCAGTCCGACGCCCGAGTAGTGCCGGCCACCGACGTGGTCGACGGGATCACCTACCACCGGTTGCTCGAGGACGGGATCCGGCGGTACCCGCAGTACCCGTTGCGCTCGTATGTCGACCGGTTCGCCGATCGGGTGGTCGAGCACGCGGTCCGGCACCAGGCGCGGCTCCTGCACGCCTCCAGTTTTCACGTCAACGGCCTGGCCACGGCCAACGCTGCACGCCGGCTCGGACTGCCGTTCGTATACGAGATGCGCGGGCTCGAGGACCTGATGAAGATCTCGCGTGATCCGTCGTTCGGTGAGACCGACCGGTACCGGTTCTTGACCTCGCTGGAGAACGAGATCTGTCACCAGGCGAACAGGGTCTTCGTGATCACCGATGCGCTCCGGCGGGAGATGGTCTCGCGCGGGGTGCCCGAGGACCGGATGGTCGTGCTGCCCAACGGCGTCCACGTGGACCGGTTCGCACCCAGGCAGCGGGACGCGGAGCTCGAGCATGAACTCGGCGTGGCCGGCAAGACCGTGATCGGCTACGCCGGCGGGCTGGTCGACTACGAAGGCGTGGACCTGCTGCTGGAGGCGGTTGCTGCACTGCGGGAGCGCCGGGACGACTTCCATCTGATCGTCGTCGGGGACGGCCACTACCAGAACGCACTGGACGCGCAGGCCGGCCGGCTGCGGCTGGGTGACGTGGCCACGTTCACCGGGCGAGTGCCGCACTCCCGGATCGGCCGCTACCTTTCACTGTTCGACATCGCGCCGTTCCCGCGCCGGCCGCTGCCGGTCTGCGAGCTGATCTCGCCGATCAAGCCGTTCGAGTCGATGGCGATGGGCAAGGCGGTCGTTGTCTCCAACGTTGCCGCGCTGACTGAGATCGTTACCGACGGCAAGACCGGCCTGGTATTCACCAAGGGCGACGCCATCGATCTCACCCAGGCGCTGGAGCGACTGCTGGACTCCCCCGAGCTGCGCACCAGCCTGGGTGCCCAGGCGCGGGACTGGGTTCGCGCCGAACGCGACTGGTCCAGCATCGTGAACGTGGTCGACGCCACGTACCGGGAGGTGCTGGACCGGTCCGGTGGCTCGGCCGGATCGTAGCTGATAGTCGTCGGATGGTCGCAGCCCGTACGGCGGCGGTTGGTCGGGCTCGATGGTGGCAGCCGACGTCTCCGCTGCACCGAGTCCGGCAAAGCGGCCGCCAGGTGCCCCGGCACGCGTGTTACGGTGTCGCGGCTATCCAAAGCTGCCCTGCAATAGTGGGACAAGTCAGGAGCAATCGGATGTTCGACGAGGCAACCGTGAGCGAATCGACGGCCGAACCGCACAGCGCCTCGAGCCAGCCGGATCGCTGGGAGCTGGCTGTGATCGGCCTCGGCTACGTGGGCCTACCGCTCGCCCAGGCGGCGGCCGCGGCGGGGCTGCGCGTGATCGGCCTGGATCTGGTGCAGAGCCTGGTCGATCAGCTCAACGCCGGTCGATCCCACGTCGACGATCTCGCCGATCAGGACATCGCGACCATGCTCGGCCAGGGGTTCACCGCCACCACGGACGAGACCGTGCTCAGCCGCAGCTCGGTGGCCGTCATCTGCGTGCCCACGCCGCTGGACGACGACAACCGGCCCGACCTGGGCGCGGTGGCCGGAGCCGGCCGAACGATCTCCCGCAACCTGCGCCCCGGCACCCTGGTGGTGCTCGAGTCCACCACCTGGCCGGGAACCACCGAGGAGGTCCTGCGACCGATTCTCGAGGAGTCGGGACTGGTCGCCGGGCAGGATTTCAACCTGGCCTACTCGCCGGAGCGGATCGACCCGGGCAACCCGACGTACGGCTTCCGCAACACACCCAAGGTGGTCGGCGGGCTCACCCCCGACTGCCGGGACCGCGCCGTCGGTTTCTACGGCCGGATGGTGGAGCGCGTGGTCCCCGTCAACGGGCTGGCGGAGGCGGAGATGGCCAAGCTGCTGGAGAACACGTACCGGCACGTGAACATCGCGCTGGTCAACGAGATGGCGATGTTCTGCGACGAACTCGACATAGACCTGTGGGAAGCGATCGACGCGGCCGCGACCAAGCCGTTCGGGTTCCAGGCGTTCCGGCCCGGCCCCGGGGTGGGCGGGCACTGCATCCCAGTCGACCCGAACTACCTCTCGCACCGGGTCCGCCGACTCGGCTATCCGTTCCGGTTCGTCGAGCTCGCCCAGGAAGTGAACGAGCGGATGCCGGCCTACGTCATCACCCGAATCACCCGCATGCTCAACAACCGCTCCCGCGCGGTGAACGGGGCGGCAGTCCTGCTGCTGGGCGTGACCTACAAGGCCGACATCGCCGACGAGCGGGAAACTCCGGCGTTGCCGCTGGCCCGCCGGCTGCGCACGCTCGGGGCGAACCTGAGCTACGCCGACCCGTACATCACCGAGTGGACCGTCGCCGGGGTACCGGTACCTCGGGTGATGGACCTCGGCCAGGCGATCGCCGAGGCCGACATCACGGTGCTGCTCCAGCCGCACGCCGCATTCGATCTCGCCGAGATCCAGAACAAGGCACAGCTGGTGCTGGACACGCGTGGCGTGCTGGCAGACTCCGACACGGTCGAGCGGCTGTAGCGGCGACGAACGGCGGCTGGCGGCAGGCTGCGCCGGCGGGTAGGAGGGTCCGGTGCGGATTCTGGTGATGACGGTGGTACATCACCCGGAGGACGCGCGGATCCTGCACCGCCAGATCCGTGCGCTCGTCGACGCCGGGCACGAGGTCGTGTATGCGGCGCCGTTCGCCGACTACGCGATTGCGCCCCGACCCTGGGTGACCGGGGTGGATCTGCCGCGAGCCAGTGGCCGTCGGCGCATCGCGGCGATCCGGCGAGCGCGAAGCGTGCTGCGCGAACTCGGGCCGCAGGTGGACATCGCGGTCCTCCACGATCCCGAGCTGCTACTCGCCGCCGGTGTGGCCCGCAAGCAGATCCCGATCGTCTGGGATGTGCACGAGGACACCGCGGTGGCGCTCGGTATGAAGGCCTGGCTACCGCGCCCGGTCCGGCCGGCCGCCCGGCTCGCGGTTCAGCTGGTCGAGGCCGCCGCGGAGCGGCGGCGGCACCTCATGCTGGCCGAGCCGGCGTACGCGCAACGGTTCCGCCACGAGCATCCGGTGGTGCCGAACTACCCCGACGTGCCCGCCGCCGTGCAGTCGCCGGCTGCCGACCGGGTGGTTTACGTCGGCTGGCTGTCCGAGGCGCGCGGTGCGCTCGACATGGTCGCCGTGGCGGGGCTGCTCGCCCCGCACGGAATCCGAGTCGAGCTGATCGGACCGGCCGACGGGCAGGTCCGCCCGATCATCGAGCAAGCGGCAGTGGCGGGCGTGCTGGAGTGGACCGGTTACCTTCCCAACGACGAGGCACTGCGCCGCGTTGAAGGCGCTTTGGCCGGGCTCATGCTGCTGCACGACGAGCCGAACTATCGGCACTCGCTGCCGACCAAGGTGGTCGAGTACATGGCTCGTGGGGTGCCGGTGATCACGACACCGCTCCCGGAGGCGGTCCGGCTGGTCGAGACCCACGAGTGCGGGCTGGTCGTGCCGTGGTCGGATCCGGATGCGGTCGCGAAGGCCGCGCTCACCTTGCGCGACGACGCGCAAGGGCGGCGCACGCTCGGCCGCAACGGGCATACCGCGGCGAGTGAGCGCTACGGCTGGCCCGCCGCCGGCCGGCGGTTCGTCGCCCAGCTGGAGGCCTGGGCCGCGGCCGGCCGCGCATCCGCGTCCTGACGGCGGTTATCTCGGCGCGCGGGTTATCTCGGCGCGCGGGTTACCTCGGCGCTCGGGCTACCTCGGCGCTCCGGCTACCCCGGCATGCTCCGGTCGCCGACCAGTTGCCTGGCCTGCGCGACATCGGCGCTCATCTGCTCGAGCAGCGCCCCGATTGAGTCGAACCGGACCGTCTCCCGCAACCGCTCGGCGAAGTCGATCGCGACATGCTGGCCGTACAAGTCGAGGTCGTCGCGGTCGAGTGCATACGCCTCGACCCGCCGTTCGGTGCCGTCGAACGTGGGGTTGGTGCCGATGGAGATCGCGGCCGGCAGCGGCTCGCCGGATACCACCAGCCAGCCCGCGTAGATGCCGTCGGCCGGGATCGCGGCGTGCTCGGCCGGGGCCAGGTTCGCGGTCGGGTAGCCGAGGTCACGCCCCCGCCGATCGCCCTCCACGACCGTGCCCTCAACCCGGTGCGGGCGGCCGAGGCCAGCCGTGGCGGTCGCCATGTCACCGGCGGCGACGGCGACCCGGATCGCGGTCGACGAGACCGGCTCCATACCGCCGGCCGAGGGCACCAGGTCCAGTCCGATGACCTCGAAGCCGAAGTCGGCGCCGAGCAGGCCGAGTTCGGCCACCGTGCCGGCCGCCTTGTGCCCGAACCGGAAGTTGGTACCGACCACGACCTGGCCGGCGTGCAAGGTGTCCACCAGCACCAGATGGACGAACTCCGCGGCCGACAGCTGGGAGAACTCGGTTGTGAACGGCAGCACAAGCGTTGCCGCAACACCAAGCTCGGCCAGCAGGTCGAGCCGGTGATCGAGCGTGCTCAGCAGCTCCGGGTGAGCGCCCGGGCGCACCACTTCCATCGGGTGCGGATCGAACGTGACCACGACCGGAGTCAGGCCGGCCGGTTGGGCCTCGGCCACCATACGGTCGACGACCGCGCGGTGGCCGCGGTGCACTCCGTCGAAGACCCCGATCGTGACTGCGCTGGGGCCCCAGTCGGCCGGAACCGCATCCACTCCCTGCCAGCACCGCACCTGCATCTCCCCTGACCCGGCTCGTACGCTCCGTTGGTCGGCCGTCCCGTAGTTGACCTGCCCGAGGTCCGCCTGCCCAAGCCTGCCATGCCCGGCCCAGCACCACCGCAACGGACGCAGGCGCGGTCTGACCGGACTGGATCGTTGCGTCCGGGAGTGGTCGCCAGTTCGGGCCGTGCATGCGGAGGCATAAATACGGCAATCCCGGCTCGGGCCCCAGGTTCTCTAGGCTTCGTGCCATGGCGAAGCTCATCTACTCGGCGATCGCGTCATTGGACGGCTACATCGCCGACACGGACGGCAAGTTCGACTGGAGCACACCGGACGAGGAAGTGCACCGGTTCATCAACGACCTGGAGCGCTCGATCGGTACGTTCCTGCTCGGGCGCCGGATGTACGAGGTGTTGGTCTACTGGGAAGCCGCGCACACCGATCCCGAGCTGACGCCCGCAATGCAGGACTTCGCGGGCTTGTGGCGAGCAGCCGACAAGATCGTGTACTCCAAGACCCTGGAGACGCCGTCCAGCGCGAGAACGCGAATCGAGCGAGAGTTCGACCCGGATGCGGTCCGGCACTTGAAAGCGATCGCCCAGCGCGACCTTACCGTGGGCGGTCCGGAGCTGGCCGCGCAGGCGATCCGGACCGGGCTGGTCGACGAGTACCACATGTTCCTCACCCCGTTCGTGGTGGGCGGCGGCATCCAGGCCCTCCCCGATGGCGTCCGCCTCGGGCTCGAACTGCTGGACGAGCGCCGCTTCGGCAACGGCACGGTGTTTCTCCACTACCGCACCCGGCGCTAGACCGAGGCGAATACCGCGACGGGCTTGGCCAGCTCGCCGGCGTCTTCCAGCAGGGCAAGGAAACTGCCGTCCGGGCCGAATGCCGCGTACGTGCCGGTGATCCCGGCCGCGGCGAGCCGAGCACCGTGGGACAGCCGCCGTGCGTCCTTCTCGTCTACCACCCGGATCGGAAACGCGGCCGCGACCGCCTCCGGGAGCGGGACCGCGGCGAACTCGGCGTCGAGCTGCTCGATCGTGCGCGCTGCTTCGACCCGGTACGGACCCACCCTGGTGCGGCGCAGCGCGGTCAAGTGCCCGCCTACGCCGAGCCCACCGCCGAGATCGCGAGCCAGGGCGCGGACGTAGGTACCGCTCGAGCAGACCACGGTTACGTCCAGGTCCAGCACGCCGCCGCCGGGCCGCATGGCCAGCAGCTCGAACCTGTCGATCGTCACCGGCCGAGCGGCGAGCTCCACCTGCTCACCACCGCGCACGCGAGCGTAGGACCGCTGCCCGGCTACCTTGATCGCGCTGACCGCGGCCGGGACTTGCTGGATCTCGCCGGTCAGCCGGGACATCCCGGCCCGGATGGCGACCTCGGTGACCGCGCGGACATCCTCAGCCGAGGCGGTCGCCGTGACCTCGCCCTCGGCGTCATCGGTCAGCGTGGACTGACCGAGCCGGATCGTCGCGTCGTACGCCTTTTCGGTCAGTGCCAGGTGACCGAGCAGCCGGGTGGCTCGGCCGATCCCGATGACCAGCACGCCGGTGGCCATCGGGTCCAGCGTGCCGGCATGCCCGACCCGCCGGGTGCCGGCCAGCCGGCGGATCTTGCCGACCACATCGTGTGAGGTCCAGCCGGCCGGCTTGTCGACGACGACGAGCCCGTCCACACGTGCCTACTCGGCCGGGTCAGGGCGAGCCGGGTCAGGGCGAGCCGGGTCAGGGCGAGCCGGGTCGGAGCGCACCGGTTCTGGGTGGACCGGGTCTGGGCGGACCGCGTCCGGGGCTGTCGACCGGTCGCCACAGTCGCCCAAGTCGGCGTCGCCGTGGGCCCCGTCGGCGGGGGATGCATCTGCGTCGGCCGGGTCCCCGTTGGCCTCGGCCCGGTACGGATCGGCACCGCCGGCGTACTGGGCACCCACCGCGTTCGCCCGGACCCGCGCGTCCGCGGTCTGCGCCTTGGTAAGCAGCTCGTCGATGTGCCGGGCGGTGTCCGGGATGGCGTCCTGCACGAACGTCAGCGACGGCGTGAACCGCACCCCGGTCTGCCGGCCAACCTCGGTCCGCAGCACGCCCTTCGCGCTCTCCAGCGCGGCCGCGGTGTCGGCGCGCTCGGCATCCGATCCGTACACCGTGTAGAAGAGGGTGGCCTCCCGCAGGTCGTTGGTGACCCGCGCGTCGGTGATCGTAATGAACCCGAGCCGCGGATCCTTGACCCGCATCTCGAGCATCTCGGCCACCACGACCCGGATCCGGTCGGCCAGCTTTCGAGCTCTGGCCCGCTGGGTCACTCGTCCTCCTCGTGGTAGAGCCGCTGCCGTACCGACAGCAGCTCGATCTCCGGTCGTGCCGCGACTTCTCGCTCGCACGCCGCCAATACCTCGCGGCAGTGCCCGGCATTCGCCGAGACCACGGCCACTCCCAAAGCCGTGCGCCGATACAGATCCTGATGCCCAACCTCGGCCGCAGCGACCGAATACCGGCGCCGCAACTCGGTCACGATCGGATGCACCACCGACCGCTTCTCCTTCAACGACCGTACGTCACCCAGAAGAAGATCAAACGTGAGGGTGCCCGTATACACCTGCCCGCCCAGCCCTTCCCAGAACACCTAAGCGAGCGATCCGAACGGCGGGCGGGCTGGCGGGGTGGGCGCACGCAGGCTGGGTGCCTGCGTAGGCTAGCCCGCCGGTCCGCTGTTAGGCCGTCCGGACACCGGCGCTAGGCGCGAGGTTTCTCCCTCATCTCGAAGGTCTCGATGACATCGTCGATCTTGATGTCGTTGTACGAGCCCAGTCCGATACCGCACTCGAAACCCTCGCGGACCTCGGTCACGTCCTCCTTGAACCGGCGCAGCGACTCGACCGTGAGGTTCTCGGCCACGACCGCGCCGTCCCTGATCAGCCGGGCCTTGCTGTTCCGGTTGATCGTGCCGGACCGCACCAGGGCGCCCGCGACGTTGCCGATGCGCGGCACCCGGAAGACCTCCCGGACCTCCGCGGTACCGAGCTGGACCTCTTCGTACTCCGGCTTGAGCATGCCCTTGAGGGCCGCCTCGACCTCTTCGATCGCCTTGTAGATGATCGAGTAGAACCGGATATCGACGCCTTCCCGCTCGGCTAGCCGCTCCACCGACCGGCCCTGGGTGCGCACGTTGAAGCCGATGATGACCGCGTTGTCGATGCTGGCCAGGTTCACGTCGTTCTCGGTAACCGCACCGACACCGCGGTGGATGACCCGCAGCCCGGCACCCTCGCCTACATCGATCTTGAGCAGGGCATCCTCGAGCGCTTCGACCGAACCGGACACGTCGCCCTT
>DATAFN010000327.1:0-1659 GCA_036257435.1 Actinomycetes bacterium | reverse complement strand
GGACGAGCTCGGTGGTTTCGATCCGCGGTTGCCGATCTTCCGAGACGACATCGACTTCGGCTGGCGGGCCAATCTCGCCGGACATCCGGTAGTCGTCCACCCCGCCGCGATCATCCAGCACGCGGAGGCCGCAGCGCACGGTCGGCGTCGGCTCGGCGCAACCCGGGACCGGGCTCACCTGGTCGACCGGCGCAACGCCCTCTACGTGCTGCTCGCCAACGCTCCAGCGAGCCACGTGCCGTTCGTCTACCTGCGCATCATGCTCGGCGGGCTGGCGCGAGCCCTCGGTTTCCTCTTTGGCAAGCAACCGGCTCTCGCCGGCGAGGAACTGGTCGCCGTACTCGGGGTCCTGGTCCGGCCGGACCGGGTTTTCATGGCCCGACGACGGCGAGCCCGTACGCGCGCGGTCGGGCAGTCCGAGCTGCGCCGGTTCTTCCCCCCCATGGGTCAACAACTGCGCAATGCCGGGGAGACGGTGCTGGGGCTGGTTACCGGTACCGGCGGCGGCTACGACCTGCCTGACCGTCGGCGAGCCGCCTCCGGTTCGGCGGACGACGACGAGGAGCCCGTCGACGGCGAATCCGTTCTGCTCCGGGCCGTGCTGCGGCCGTCGGTACTCCTGCTCACCGGGCTTGTGGTCCTTGCGCTGCTCGCCGCCCGGGAACTCATCGGAGCCGGCCGGCTCACGGGCGGCGCTCTGCTCCCCGCCCCGGACAGCGGGCCGGACCTGTGGTCGACGTACACCGAGTCCTGGCACGGGGTCGGTCTGGGCAGTCCGACTGCCGCACCGCCGTATCTGGCGGCAGTCGCGGCCCTCGGCTCGTTGCTGCGCAGCCCTTCCTTCGCCGTGGACCTGTTGTTGATCGGCTCCGTTCCGCTGGCCGGATTTACGGGATACCTCGTCGCCCGCCGCCTGGTCGAATCTCGCTGGATCCGGGTGTGGGCTGCCGGAACGTACGCGCTGTTGCCGGCCACCACGGGCGCGATCGCAGCGGGCCGGCTCGGCACCGCTGCAGCCATCGTGCTGACGCCGCTGGTGGCCCTGGCCGCCGCGCGGACCCTGGGCCCGCCGGGTCAGCCCGGCCCGTTCCGAGCATCATGGAGCGCCGGGCTGCTGCTTGCCGTCACAGCAGCGTTTGTGCCGCTGGCCTGGGTGTCGGCGCTCGTGCTGGCCGCGCTGGGGATCGCCACCGCCTATCGCGATCGTGGTTCGGCGCTGCGCATGCTGGTGGCTCTGTCGGTCGCACCGGTCGTGCTCATGCCGTGGACCGGTCAGGTCATCCTCGACCCCGTCCTGCTCGTGACCGAGGCCGGCGCGCCAGGACCGGATCTGTCTGACTCGGCGTTGGCGCCGTGGGCGGTCCTGTTCCAACACCCGGGTGGGCCCGGTGCCGCTCCCGTGCTGCTCGGCGTCGGCGTCGTGCTCGCTGGCTGGGGCGCGCTGCTGCGTTCGGATCGACGCCTGCCCGTGCTGGCGGGTTGGTCCGTCGCCGGGGTGGCACTCGTGCTGGGGGTAATCGTTTCCCGGCTGCCGGTCACTGGGCCGACGCTCGAGACGCCGGTCGCCGGCTGGCCCGGGTACCCCGCAGCGCTCGTGGGCGGCGGGCTCCTCACCGCCGGAGCGATCGGCGCCGAACGACTCCGCGAGCGCCTGTCCGG